>DATDPY010000497.1:0-4769 GCA_035292565.1 Cyclobacteriaceae bacterium
CGGTTTCGTGAAGCCGTGGTGAACTGGGAGGACACCTGCAGCAGGATTAAATCCATGATCAATATTCCCGACGCCAGTCGCTGGATCACCCAGGGGTTTATCGGGAGGAGTACCGGCGGGAAGGCAACCACCCTTGGCCGGGAAGGATCGGATTTTTCGGCCGCAATTTTCGCCTCCTGTCTTTCGGCTGATTCGGTTACGATATGGAAGGATGTGGCCGGGATCCTGAATGCAGACCCCAAGCGTTTTTCCGGAACCGTACTTTATTCTAATTTGTCGTACCAGGAAGCTGCTGAAATGAGTTATTACGGGGCATCGGTTATCCACCCGAATACGATAAAGCCCCTGGCCAACCGGGGAATCCCATTGTATGTAAAATCATTTGAGAATCCGGAACTCCCCGGCACTCTAATCGATTCAGGCGATAAACACTCCCTCCCTCCCGCGTTTGTTTTTAAAGACAATCAATGCCTGGTTTCCTTCATTCCAAGAAACCTGGACTTCATCAGTGAAAGGAACCTTAGCCGGATCTTTGCCGCCCTCGACCAGCTTAACCTGAGAATCAACCTGATGCAGAACTCGGCAGTTTCCTTTTCCATCTGTGTAAATGAAAATCGAGAAAAGGTTGGGGAACTGATCCGCATGACGGAATCGGAATTTAAGGCACGGTACAATACGGGTTTGCAACTGATCACGGTGAAGAATTATTCACAGAAAGCCATCGAGTCAGTGAGCCTGAATAGGGAAATCCTTCTCGAGCAGAGGACCCGGAATACTTACCAGATCATCATCCGGCCCGATCATACGTAACGGCTTAGGGTGTCCCTGATCCCCTGCAGGTACATGGCCCCGAACATATTCAGGTGCACCAGGCCCGGATAAAGGTTATAGATCTCAACCCGCTCATCGAATCCTTTCTCCAGGGGCCATGATTCATGGTAAGCCTCATAAAAATATTCATTAAATCCCCCAAACATCCTGGTAAATGCCAATTCGGCCTCACGGTTCCCGAAGTAAACCGCAGGGTCAATAACCACCGCCTTTCCATCCCCGCCAACCATAAAATTCCCCGACCAAAGATCACCATGCAGGAGGGCTGGGGGTTCCTGCGGCAATAAATCAGGAAGTTTACCGAATAGGTTTTGAAATTTATGATAAAGATCTCCATCTATCTTACGGTTATCCACCGCCATTTTCAACTGGAACTCAAGCCGGTTCTCTATAAAAAACCTTGACCAGCTTATGTCCGGGGAATTCCGCTGAGGCAGCCTGCCGATATAATTATCATGATCGAGGCCAAAAGTCGGGGAACTGTTCAATTTATGAAGTCGCGCCAGGGATTTACCAAATTCAGGCCAGAAATCCCTGACAGGCGGGGCTTCAACGATCCGTTCAAGCAGAAGGTATTCAAACTTGCCGGCTTTTCCGTAACCTAGCGGCTCCGGAACCCCAATGACCCCGGTTTGCCTTAATATGGAAAGCCCCCGGGCTTCATTTTCAAACATATCAACTGGAATCGCTGAGTTGTACTTGACAAAATACGTCCCGTGGTCAGTATCCAATGATGCGGCATTATTGATGCAGCCGCTACCCGGCCTGTTTATGCTGCGGATCTTTGTTTCTTGGCCCAGGGTGTCGAGGATTACCTGTCTGAAAAATGAATCTTCTATCATCGTTTATCATCCGGATGATGGGTATCCACAAGGTACTTGACCAGGTTTTCACAGGATTCATCGAGGAGTCTGAAAACTTCCTGAAAATCCATTTTGTCACCATAATACGGATCTGGAATATCAGTCCCGGAAGAATTCCGGTCAAAATCTCCCATCATAAGTACCCTGGCTTTAGACTGCCTGTTTTTCATTATGCTGTCAATTTCAACCCTGTTATCCTTATCCATGGCAATGATGTAATCATAAATCTTTGTATCGTCAGGTTTGAACTGCCGGCCTCGGTGATTAATCTGTATCCCGTGGCCGGCAGCGGTCTCAATCGTCCTCGGATCGGGAAGATCGCCGATATGCCAGTGCGAGGTGCCGGATGAATCCGCGATAATCACTTTTTCCAAACCTCTGTTTTTAACCTTATGGTTGAATATAGCCTCAGCAAGCGGCGATCTGCAGATATTGCCTAGGCAAACAAACATCACTTTGATCATTTTTCCGATTTAGTTATCAAGAGACTTGAATCAAATGAGCTAAAAATTACCTGTAAATTGCATTATATAAAGAAGTAATTAAACAATTTAAACAATATTCGGATTTTAAACTTTTTTTTATATACGGGCGGTTACTTTCATTTTGTCGCCGGTATATATGACCGAATAACACAAATTTATTCATACACCTGTTAACGCTGAAAACCTCCCTGATCATTCAAGGAGGTTTTTCTTTTGCCGGAATTTTGAAATATTGATTTATCGGCGAAGTTCGAGGCGTGCATGGATCCTGTAGCTGACTTCTTTTCCAAGAATCACTTTCTGGAAACCTGAAATCGTATAATCCCCAAGCAGTCCCGGGAAGCTCATATCCTTTCCGTTAAACTTCAGATGAAGAACACGGCGGTTATGATAAAGAAAATTATTATCCTGTTCACTGACGTCGATCGCCGAGATATTTCCCTGATCATCACGGGTAATCCTCATGGACATAATCCCGTTGGCTTCCGGTTCGATCGCCTGATAATGGATCAGGGAGTATCCGGCAGAATCCGATTCAATGATCCTGTACCGATCGCGAAGGGCAGGGCGTGAAATATCTGCGGAAACAACAACTCCAAACTCTCTTTCCCAAAAAGTTGAATCTGCCGTGAACACAACATCTTCCTTCCTGTCGTCGATCCATGCGGATTTCGTGACAATCACATCATGTTTTTTAAGGGAGTCGGCTTGTTCCCTGATGAATCCTGGCAAGTCAAATAATCCGCCGGCAACGGGAAGATTATTTACGGAAGGGCTGTCGCATGAAATAGAAAGGATGAGGACCAGCGGGGCAGCAACCTTATGGTAATAACCGATCATCTAATTCAATAATACCGTACCTGTCATTTCCCCGGGGATTTCAATTCCCATCAGGGCCAGAATGGTAGGTGCTATGTCACCGAGTTTTCCATCCTTCAATCCGCCCTTATATGCCTCATCAACAAGAATACAGGGAACAAGGTTCGTTGAATGGGCAGTATTCGGTGTTCCGTCATCGTTGATCATATAGTCGGAATTGCCATGGTCGGCAATGATTAAGGCCGAATACCCGTTCTTTAAGGCTGTCCTGACCACCTCGCCGGCACATTGGTCGACTGCTTCACAGGCTTTAACGGCGGCAGAGAAAACTCCCGTATGACCCACCATATCGGCATTTGCAAAATTCAGGCACACGAAATCAGCTTCTTTTTTTTCCAATTCCGGAATTATCTTAGCTTTCACTTCAAAGGCGCTCATTTCGGGCTTCAAGTCATAGGTAGCCACCTTGGGCGACGGGCACAAAATCCTGCTTTCGCCTTCAAAAGGTTCTTCACGCCCGCCGTTAAAGAAAAAAGTCACATGCGGGTATTTTTCAGTCTCGGCGATCCGGATCTGTTTTTTCCCGGCTTTGCTAAGGATTTCCCCGAGGGTATTATTCAGGTTATCCTTATCATAAACGATCGACACATTTTTAAACGAATCATCGTAATTCGTCATGGTGATATAATTCAGGTCCATGGTTTTCATCTGGTGCTCCGGGAGATCCTTCTGTGTGAGGGCCACGGTAATTTCCCTGAGTCTGTCGGTTCTGAAATTGAAACAGAAAACAACATCGCCCGGCTGAATAACGGCAACCGGTTTCCCGCTTCCATCCGTATAAATGATCGGCTTAATGAATTCATCAGTCACTCCGGATGCGTACGATTTTCGGACGGCATCCAGCAAATCTGCGGCCGGCTCGCCCTTCCCGTACACCAGTGCATCATAGGCAAGCTTTACCCTTTCCCATCTTTTATCCCTGTCCATGGCATAATACCTTCCGATGACGGTTGCAATCTTTCCCGTTGTCCTGTCCATGTGGTCCTTCAACTCCCCGATAAACCCAAGGCCGCTTTTTGGATCGGTATCGCGGCCATCGGTGAGAGCATGCACAAAGACATTCTTTGCATCCTGTTTCTTAAAAAGGGATATCAGACCTTTCAGGTGAAGGATATGAGAATGCACCCCGCCGTCGGAGACAAGGCCAATCAGGTGAATTTTTTTATTATTGGATGCTGCATATTTTATTGCGTCGAGCAAAACAGGGTTCGTGTCGAGTTCATTTTCTTCAATCGCTTTATTGATTTTTACGAGGTCCTGGTAGACGACTTTGCCTGCTCCGATATTCATATGACCTACTTCGGAATTTCCCATTTGTCCCTCAGGGAGTCCGACAGCCAGTCCCGAGGCATTCAGTTTACTATGAGCATATTTCTTATATAATGAGTCAATAAAAGTCGTATTTGCTTTATTTATGGCTGAAACTTCGGGCTTGGTTGCAATTCCCCAGCCGTCGAGAATCATCAGGATAACTTTTTTACTCATTGTAATTATTTTTAGATTTAGTCGATATTCAGCAACTTTTTCGGAAATTTATGACCTGAATAACGAATTCAGTGCAAAACTAATCAATGATGGCATAGTTTTAGCTGAATTTAAAATGTAATTTGAAACAGCATTATGTACTTATCAAGGGCCTTATTCATCATGTTTTTTACTGTCTGCTTCATGTTGACAGATTCATCGGGATACGGCCAATCGGTAGAGATCG
>DATDPY010000498.1:0-4091 GCA_035292565.1 Cyclobacteriaceae bacterium
CCGTTTTCTGATATCTTTTACCAACCTGACATGGTCTTCACCCCAGAATTGTTTTTTGTCATTGAACGTAATTCTGGCAACCCCAAAGATTTGCAGAGGCAATGCCTTGAAGGCAGAGATCATGATTCCATGGGAATTAAAAAATTCGTAGCTGATGATTCCGGGATGCGATTGGCCGGTGAACATGTCTCCATCCGGACATCCCTCAGGAAGCAATCCTGCTGCTTTTACGTTCCCATTGATAGCAATATTTTTCCCTAATTGCCGGCTAATGAATGGAAGAAAAGGCTTTGACTTCAGTAACAGACTTGCCGTGCCTACGGTCCCCGCAGCCAGAACGGCGATTCTGGTCCGGAACTTAAAGATCTCTCCGGTATTCCTGTGGGTTGCGGTGATTTCAAACCGAAATGGCGGCAATGTATTTCCACCAGTCCAGGGCCCTGGGTGTTTATCTCCGTTCGGACTTATCCGGGTCACCTCCATGTCGGTCAGGAAATCGGCACCATGATCCCGGGCGGCTGGAAGGTAATTCACCAGGAGGGATTCCTTTCCCCCATGCACACATCCAAACGCACAGTAGCCGCAGCCACTGCAGAATGAATCGGCGTACCTGCATCGTTCAACTGAATAATTCAGGTTTTTCATCAACATCGCGAAAACAAGCCCTGTTTTAGGCACGTTTTTCAAGGAGATCTGGTGAATTTTTAGCATTCCTTCACCGATAGCATACCATCGGTCGAGCATTTTGCGGTCAATGCCACCAGGCCATAAGCTGCCACCCGAGGCAGATACCTGGTTGAATATTATGTCGGGTGCACGAAGAGCAATCTTCTCGAAAAAACCGGACCCGCCTCCCAGGGCTTCAGCATAGTTCAAGGTAAGGTTGTTGCTATGTATTGATTTCAGGTATTTTAAAAGATAGTTAGGATCCTGACTGTGGCGGAAATCTTTTAAAGGATCAATGAATGGTCCCTTCTCAATCACCAGTGTTGACAAGCCGGCCCTCACAAGCCGAAGCGCAGGCGGTGCAGCCCCGAAACCGGAGCCGACGATGATGGCATCGTATTCTGATTTCATACCCTTACAAATTAATATTCCCGTTCGATGTTAATGATCGACCTATGTAATCAACAGGATTCGAATAGGATATTGATCCTGTGGGGGTCTCACCTTCAAAACCAATAAAGGAACATTTGTTGCCGGGCTTTGCCATGCCTGCATAGACGATAATCTGAGTAAACCATATTGCCATAAAATACAACCGGTTTACCAGAGGCTTCCGCAGCTTCTTTTGGATCAGGGCCTGTCTTTCAGGCATTTCGAGGCCACTGAATTTTTTGCCGGGGTGAAATTGGGATGCAGCTTCATTAAGGTCTGAGATGAATATGGATGCTACGGGTTGAAAAGGATAGGCCGGGTCAAAAAAACAGGCAGTCTCTCCTTCGCTGATTTGTACTCCCGGGACTATAGCCTCCATAAATGCACGAATAGTTTCTGCCGATCTTTGGTTCTTATTGATGCCGCTGAGGATCAACCGCACCGGCGTACATCCCATCATTAATGCCGCCTGCGCTATAAAGCCGGCGAAACATCTCCGGTTTATTTTTATATGCATCGACGACAGAAACATGGGTATTGATTTTTTATCAATATTACATTCCGTCGGCCTGCTTATAAAATTGATTTTGGAGTAAAGTGTGCAGTGATTTGCAGGAATTGAAAATTCATATTTAAGCCTTTAATTTCCAATGCGATAACTGCAGATCCTCTGCTATTAAATGACCGGATTATTATTTCCCGAAAAATTTTCTTGTTATATAAATGATTCTTGCAAAAAATAAACGAAAATGTGGTTCCACCGATTTGAAATCACAGTTGTCATTCAAAGACGGCCTGACTCGAATTCCTGGTCTGACCAGCAGGGTTCGTCGGACCAGGGATATTTTAACAAGTTTTTTATGTCTACCAGTCAAACCGGCTATTCGCCTTCAGGTTCTCCAATAAATTCAATCCCCCAATCCCATTTTGATCAAAAGGTTTTTATATCGAGGATCATCCCTCATATAATCGAAAATAGGATCAACTTTGAGGTAAGGCATGTTCATATCGTGTTCTCCAAAGGCTTTTTCAAGCCAGTGTAATGCCTCATCTTTCATGCCCGCCCGGGTATAAAGTGTCCCGATCAGCCATGACCTTACATACCTCGTCCCAGACCGGGCAACCATTAATTCGGCCACCCTCTGAAGAGCTATTCGATAACCCCCTTCTTTATACCCTGCCACCAGAACCTCCGCCGCATCTTGATCGCCTCCTGCTTCCAGGGATTTTTTCCAGGTATTGTATGCTTCGGGAAACATCTTCTTCTGATGATAAGCCGACCGCAAGGTTGAAAGGGATATGGGATCATCTGGCGCGGTTTTAAGGTTCTCTTCCAGCATTGTAATGATTTTATCATACTGTCCTGAATACATCAGGTTCATTCCGTATAAGGCTTTTAATAGCGGATTAATCGGATCAAGCTCTAATGCTTTCTTCATTTCTTCTTCGGCGTTTTCCGACATCCCGAGAATAAATGAAAATTGCGAACCGTATGCCCGTGCTTTGGCATCGTTAGGATTCAGTACGAGCGTCCGTTTGATCTCTTTCCTGAGCGACGGCCAATCCCAATTGAGCCATGCAATTCCTGCTTTTGCCCAGTGAATTTCAGCCAGGGTACTGTCCAATTCATTAGCTTTCCTGGTAGCCTCCAATGCGTTCGGCTCTGCCTCATCAAATGAACAGATCCCCATCTGTGCCCTTCCAAGCCAAACTGAGGAAATGCCGGCATAGGCCGGGGCAAATTCCGGGTCTTTCTGCAGCGAGAGCTGAAAATATTGCAGTGCCGTTTCCAGACTTTCACGCGTAAGCTTATTCCAGTAATAATGCCCTTTCAGATAATCTTCATAGGCATCAGCCCTGGCTTCTGAAATCAGACCCTGCGTTTTCTTACGGCGGGACATAAGATTGACCTGTATCTGTTCGGATATTTTTTCGGAAATATCATCTTGTATGTCAAAGATCTCCTCAAGGTTTCGGTCATACTGCTCAGACCAGATATGCGACCCGTCGGAGGCCCTGATCAGTTGTGCAGTAATTCTCAGCCGGCTTCCGACCTTTTGCACGCTGCCCTCCAGCACAGTCTTCGCTCCCAGCCTTCTGCCGATGGTAACCAGGTCATCATTCGATCCTTTGAATGAAAAAGAGGAGGTCCGTCCGATAACCTTGAGCTCTTCGATCTGTGAAAGGGTATTGATGATTGCTTCCGCAATTCCATCGCCGAGGTATTCCTGGTCATGAGTGGGGCTCATATCGGAAAAGGAAAGCACAGCAATGGATTTTGGAAGAAACGAAGGCATGTACTGCGGAAAGTATTTTTTAAGGATAATAAAAGATGATATCAGGAATACGATCATCGCGGTCATAACGGCAAACGTTATTCTCCATCTATTTTTATGCTTAAGCTTGCCTTCCATCTCAGCCCGTTTTGGAACATGTAAACCTTCATTGGTCAATGCAAACACCTTCAGGGGATTCTCGACATTCTTGAATTCAAATGTTCCCAGCGAAACGGATTTGAACTCCGGGTTGTTTTTTATTAGATTCCGGACCTCCTCCGAGAATATAACTGAATTGGATTGCCCCAATGACTGTATTCTGGATGCCACATTTACCCCGTCGCCGAGAACTTTGTCCTTTTCGTAAAAAATCTCACCGACATGGAGACTGATACGAAGGGGAACCACGGGGCTGATCATGAATTCCTTTTGTAACTCGAAGGCACAATGCATGGCCTCGCTGGCGGAAGAAAAAACGCAAAGGTCTCCGTCACCATAATCATTTACGATTTCCCCATGATGAAGCGGTACCAGGTTTTCCATCACGGAATTATATTTCTTTATGGTTGCAATGGCCAGTTGTTCATTTTTCTGCATGAGAGCGGTGTAACCGACAATGTCGGTGAACATGATTGCCGCAAGGCGGCGTTCTTCCATAAGAATAAAAAATTACGGAACTCCCGGGAATAAAAATCAAAACATAATTTAATGAATTCC
>DATDPY010000499.1:0-3619 GCA_035292565.1 Cyclobacteriaceae bacterium
CATTTCTACCACATTCATCTTCGGGTGGGCAACCAAGGATACCTTGTTTGAAACCGATACCAATCACGACCTCGACCTGCTGGATTTCGGCTACAGCCAGACTAAATGGGTCTCGGAACAGGTTGTGATGAATGCCATGAAGAGGGGGTTGCAGGCAAGAATCTTCCGCCCCGCCCTGATCACCCCTGCTGTGAACGGGGGAGGGAACAACTTCGACATTTCCATCCGACTGCTGGCATTTATGATCAAGCACGGCATTGGCGTTGATACCCATAACCAGGTAAGCTTTATGCCCGCTGATACTGCCGCTAACAATATCGTGGCCATCTCTAATGTTCCGGATACGGTAGGACGCACCTTCCATGTAACCCGCGACCATTACTCAAGTATGATGGATATCACCAATTGCATCACCAGGCTGACGGGAAAGAAATTCGATCTTTACAAACTGAAGAACTTTGTGCCCGAAGTCATCAAGCGGTGTACCAAGGATGACCTCCTGTACCCACTGCTGGATTTCCTGGTCCACTCGGTCGATAATATTTCAGCCATGGAATTCAAGCGATACGACAGCTCGAACTACCAGCAGGCCAGGAACAATTCCACCTGGGGCCTGCAGGATCCTTCCCTGGAAGATACGGTACACGGAATTTTACGGTTTATGCATAAGAACGAGATTGTGCACGCATAGCGAATGAAGGACGGGCTTGCCTGCTGACTGTGTGTGACCGTAGCTTTCACCGACGGTACTAATAAAATGAAGGCTGAGATTCCCCGTTGATACTCACTATTGGAATTATTACTATTTACTCGCGATGGGGGACCCCAGGTCTCCCTGCAGGCCCTCCTGGCAATATCCAGCCCGGGGATATCATCAATTTATTTTTTTGGGTCAGATGAGATTCAATTACCCATTTTACCCCTACTTATAAAAAAAGGTCCGGCTTCGGCAATTACTCTTGTAACCACCTCCGCCGAACCATTACATCATAGCCATCCCTCCTGATCAATCGAATAATTTTTGGAGAGTTTACCTGCCTCCAACAGTTATCAATGGTTAATCGTCAATCTCGTCATCGTCATCGTCATCCTCGCCGGCTTCCATCCCTTCTTCAATTTGATGAGTTATCATTTCCACCAGATCCGTATTGGAATCCTGGTTGATCCTGATCACTCCATCGGCATCCACGTCGGCCTGGCTCAGATCGATATCCGCGAACAAAAGATCAAGGTTTAGTGTAACCAGGATCGGATGAAGGCTGGCGGCATCAATGTTGAAGCCGTTCTCGCTCTCGATTTCAATTTCGATCTCCTCCGTATCGGAATATATTACGCGCACAGGTGCAGTAGCGCTGTCGGGCGTATAGGTGAATGAAACATAAATCGAATTCCCGTCTTCCAGGACTGGTCCCATCTTGAGTTCTATTTCTTCGAATACTCCCGGCAGCAAGTCTGCAATCCCGAAATCCGGGGTGCTGGTGCCGCTGATGAGATCGACAATATACGATCCCTCGAATTCAACTTCTTCGTCATCATCCTCACCGTCCATTTCCGGCCCGTCCAGGGAATCGTTCTCTGCCTCCATCTCATTTTCTTCCAGCGACTCGAACTCAAGTTCAGTGACCCCCAGCAATACTGTGTCGAATGACAGGCCGGTTGCCTGTATTCTTGCAGAATTCAAAGTCGATAGCGCCGTAGTCGCCTTAATCTCGAGGTCCACCTGGGCCATGGTCGGGTTGTTGGTGTCTTCATTATTGCAGCTCGTTGCTGCAAGGCCTGCAATGACAAGCAATGCGAAGGCTGTCGCTCCCCATGAAATTTTCATGAATTTGTCGTTAACTGGTTTTTTCATCGGTTTTTCAATTATGGTTTAATATTAATTATGTTGATCAGATCTTTGTGAAATGCAGGATGCTGGCCGAATCCGCTTCTTCATTATGTTTTAACTTCAACATTGCGCTGTCGTATTCAACAATATCCCAATCTTCCTGGATCTGGCCGAATGGCGACTCTTCGCCGAAATTGAGGTCGATCCCTTCAATCCCGTCTTCGTCATAGAATTGCCATTGCCCGTTCCGTGTGGTTAATCCATTCTCTGCTAAGGCTGTCCGGTCGGCATGGAAGGTAAATTCATAACCGGCAAAGGCCTCGGTCTTATCCGTTTCATGAAAGAAATAGCCGACGTGCCATTTCCCGGAAGTCAGTATGGCAATGAAAACCGAATCCACTTCATCCTCTCCATCTTCCCCTGGCTCAAAACAATCATCCTCGTGGATCTCGAAATTTTCTTCCAACTCCTCATTGCCATGGATGATGATTTCCTCTCCGCTGGAAAGCGCCAGCGTGATGGGGAAGTTGAAGCCGGCGAGGTCGCCTTCCTCAAGGTTTTCCATGAAATCGTATAGTTCCTTATCGCTGTAAATGGTGATTACATCCGAAAGCTGGTTATCGGAATCATAGACAGATATACTAAGCGGGTACTCAAAATCGACGCACTCGATCCCGTCATGCCCTTCTGATTCGCAATCTTCGACCAGGTCCTCGAGTTCATCCTCCGAGCCGACGGTCAGCTCAGAGTAATCCGGCAGGATGATGGTTACGGGAAAATCAATCTCGAGCCTGTCTTCACCCTCCGTATCCTCCAGGATCTGTTCCACAGCGTCGATATCCAACTCTGTTTCGACGGTCATTTCCTGCCCGTTGATAATCACAGTGAACGGCGGTTTCAGGGAAACGCAACTGGAGTGATCGATAATAGAATCGTAGGATCCGTTTTTCTGTGTTGCCCGACGGATGATTTCCGCTAATGTGGAGTTTGAGACAATTACCAGGCTGTCGGGGGTCTGGATAATTTCATTCACTTCTTGCTGGCATCCCCATTGCTGCAGCAGGACGGCGAACATGAAAATTCCCGGTAGCATGATATTCTTCATATTCATATAGCCTGGAAACCTTCCCATCATGGATTCATTTGATTTAAATAACCAAACATAAAACAGATGAATCCCGGTAATTCCTACCTCTGTTCCGGTAAAAAATATATTTTTGTGCCTTATTTGTCTTTCATGGAAGAAAGCGCCAGAGAGAATATATGTGACATAAAAGTTTTTCGTGCCGTTTTTAACGCCCACTCGCAGGACCTGTATAATTTCCTCTACTATAAGTTCGGGGAGGAGAACCACCCTGAAGATCTCGTGCAGGAAGCATTTATGAAACTTTGGAATAACTGCAAAAATGTGCCTTTTGAGAAAGCACGGTCCTTTTTATTTACCGTGGCCAGGAACCAGATGCTGAATGAATTGTCCAAAAAGAAGACAATAATCCGGTACAGCCGGGAAAAGCCCCAAAATTATACCACGGAATCCCCACAGTACCTCATGGAACACGATGAATACATGAATAAGCTCCAGGTAGCCATTAGTTCGTTGACGGAAGAACAACGGGTCGCTTTCCTCCTGAACAGAATCGAGGGAAAAAAGCACAAGGAAATCGCTGAAATCCTGGGAATTTCACGCAAAGCTGTGGAGAAAAGGATATATAATGCGCTGAGGATCCTGGGCGAAAAAATGAAAGACAAATAAATTTTCAACATACAGGGGCGGAATTTCAGGGTTGAATC
>DATDPY010000500.1:0-5470 GCA_035292565.1 Cyclobacteriaceae bacterium
GGATACCCTGAAGCTTCTGTGCGAGGCAGATGAAGACCAGTTCTACCTGAGTAACATATCTCCCCTGGGAGTTCCTTTTAACACAGTTAAGGGAAGCTCAGCTCTGATCGAAAAGGAACGACGCGTAGATTCAGGCGTCCCGGGAGCCCCCTGCGTTAAGAAATATCTAGTATCCAATACCGAATACACCAAGCAGCCCATATGCGCCGCTTCGGTCCAGTTCCAGAAAAATAAGATCAGGGAAGTCAGAAAAAATACCCCCGACACAGCAGAGCTCAAAGAGAAATTTGATAAGATTGTCGATAAGGTCTGCTTGTGCGTGGGCCTGGGGAATTCGGCCCTTGCAAAAAATGAACTTGCCAACCCGTATGTTACCAAAGGCTTCGCCATTTGCCCGGGACCAAATCTTGCCTATTTCTCCAAAATTTCGTCGCTGAAAGAAATGGTAGATCATATTTACGGGAAGATTAATATCATAGTCAATAAAGAGAGGCCTTCGATGTTCATCAAGGAACTGAATATGTATATCGATTATATGAAATCGAAATTTGATGAGTGTTCGAAGCAGTTGAACGATTCCCAGGTGAAATACCTGAGTGAATTTCAGAAAAACCTCAATGACGGAATTAACTATTACAAGGAAACTTTTTCGAATATCAAGACAAAATACGATTCCGTCAAGCATGGAGTGATGAAAGACATTGAGATGCTGCAATTCATGCTTAACAATATTGAATTATCAAGGTTGAATGTACTGGCCGAAAAGATCTGACCAGGCTTCCATATTTTCCTCATAAAAAAGTTATCTTCGTTAACTACTTACCCGTGGTTAACGATTTTTTTATTGTAATTTTTTAACCTTTTATATAACCTACACTTTATGAACAGGGCGGCCGCTTTCCTATTTATTGCGATTATAATTCCCGCCGTAACCGTTATTGCGAGGGAATATCATGTTTCCATGAACGGAAATAACGGCAATGACGGATCTGAATTGAAGCCATTCAGGTCGATCAATCACGCGGCCCAGCTGGCTAACCCGGGCGATATTATTACGGTCCACGCCGGCACTTACCGCGAATGGGTCAATCCTGCCCGCGGAGGGGACAGTGATTCGAAGAGGATCATTTACCGGGCTGCCCCTGGAGAGGAAGTATACATAAAAGGTTCCGAGGTGATAACGGGATGGAAGAAAGAAAAAAACGGGACATGGAAGGTGATTATTCCAAATTCATTTTTCGGCGAATACAATCCGTTTAAGGACCCGATATACGGCGATTGGTTTTATGATAATGGGAGGATACATCATACGGGAGAAGTTTTTTTGAATGGCAAGTCTTTGTATGAAAAAGAAACGCTGGCTAAGGTTATCGATCCAGCTCCTTTTGAAAAGACCCTTGACAAGGAAGGTTCAACATTCACATGGTATTGCGAAAGTGATGAGACCAATACAACGATATGGGCGAATTTCCATAATTACAATCCCGGTAAAGCACTTGTCGAGATCACAACCCGGAGGACTTGCTTTTATCCGGAAAAGCCCGGGATCAACTATATTACGATCAGGGGGTTTCATATATGCCAGGCGGCCACGCAATGGGGTGCGCCCACTGCCGAACAAATTGGCATGATCGCTACGCACTGGAATAAAGGATGGATCATCGAGAACAACAGGATCAGTGATTCAAAATGTTCAGGCATAACCCTTGGAAAGGAACGCGGGACCGGGCATAATGTATGGCTTGCAGATCAGAGCATCGACGGCTCACTGCACTATATTGAAGTAACATTCAGAACACTGAGGAACGGGTGGAATAAAAATAACATCGGTTCCCATATTGTCAGGAACAACGAGATATATAATTGCGAACAAACCGGAATGTGCGGCAGCATGGGTGCGGCATTCAGTATAATTGAGAACAATCATATCCATCACATATGGACAAAACGGCAATTCGAAGGCGCAGAAATTGGCGGGATTAAATTCCACGCAGCTATCGATACCAAAATCGAGAAAAACCGGATACATGACACGGGCCGCGGTATCTGGCTCGACTGGATGGCACAGGGTACAAGGGTATCGAAGAACCTGATGTACAACAACGACCTCGAAGACCTGTTTATGGAAGTAAATCATGGCCCCACACTGATTGATAATAATCTCTTTCTTTCCGAAGTGGGAATTGTCACTCAGTCGCAGGGCGGGGCGGTGGTACATAATATTATTGCGGGAATGGTGGCCATGTGGCCGGAACCTAACCGGTTCACACCTTATCATTTGCCTCATTCAACAGAAGTCGCAGGGCTTTCCACGGTCTTTTCCGGGGATTATCGTTTCCTGAATAATATCTTCCTGGGTATCGGGCCGGATCCTGCCACCAAAGATGCACGCTATCATTACGGACTGGCCGGCTTCAATGACGCAATATTGCCGGTATGGATAAGCGGCAATATTTACTATCATAAAGCAGCCCCGTACAAAGATGAAAAGAATCCTGTCATTTACCCGGATTTCAAACCAGATCTTGACGTTGCCGAAGAAGGCGATAATGTATTCCTCAATTATACTTTAGATAGTGATCCGGAAATAATCAAAACACAGTTTGTAAACACTGAAGTACTTGGAAAAGCCAAGATGCCGAAAGAAGGATTTGAAAATCCTAATGGTACTCCGTTGAGCATTGATACAGATTATCTGAACCAGATTCGTTCGGAATCCGATCCCGACCCCGGGCCATTTGAGAATCCTGGCCGCGGGGCTATGAGAAAAAAGGTCTGGTAACAATACCGTAGACAGCCTTCCGTCTACGTCAGAATTACCGCTCTTTCAGGAACGCACATCGAACTTCGAACATCGCACATCGCACATCATTTCTCAAATAAACTGCTCTCCTCTCCTTATTTAAACACCAATTGGGAAAATTCGTATATATGCTTTCTCCACACCTGCCATTCATGCGAACCAGGTCCTTCATACCAGACATTGTTTATTCCCAGGCTGTCGAGGGTTTCATGAAAATTTTTCATTCCCTGGTACCCGTTATCCTGCTCGCCGCATCCGATCCAGATCAGCCTGTAAGCTGCATTGATCTTTCCGGGATCCTGGAAGCCCCCGTTAAACGATGTGCGGGCATTAAAATTCCATCCTCCTCCGCTGAATGCTCCGATAGATGCAAACAATTCCGGGTGTTTCAATCCGATGATCAGGGCCTGGACTGCGCCCATGGAGAAGCCGGCAATCGCCCGGCTCTCCCTTCCTTTCAGTGTCCGGTAATTTCTGTCGATCATCGGAATAAGTTCCTTCACAACCAGATCTTCGAAAACATTATCGGCGGGAGCCGGTCGTTGCGGGTTTTCGGATCCTGGCCGGGCAGCATAACCGTTATCCATCACAACGATCATGGGTTGGGCTTTGCCTGAAGCGATCAGGTTTTCGAGGATAATGTTTATTTTTCCCTGCATTGTCCATGCAAGTTCATTCTCCCCGGCGCCATGCTGAAGAAAAAGTACCGGGTATTTTGCCGTTTTGTCAAGATCATATCCCGACGGTATGTAAATAAGGCATTTTCGGTAGGTACCCGTCACAGAAGATTGGTATTCCTGGTACCTGATCACACCCCGGGGCACATCCTGTGGCAGATAGAAATCGAGGTTATTATTCGGCACTTCCAGTCCGCTACTCCATTTACCCCAGCCAAAATACATTTGACTGGAAGGATCCGAACAACGGAACCCATCAATAGACAGTTCGTAATAATGAAAACCCGGACGACAGGAAAGAGTGGTTATCTGCCATACGTCATCCTCTCCCGGGGCCAGCAAATACTCCCTGGCGCCCATCGCCATCGTATCGCTCAGGTTGATGACCTTTACTTCCCTGGCTTTCGGAGCCCGCACATAAAAGGTTACGCGGTTTTCATTATCGATCTCCGGGCTTCTCATGAGCTGCGCATTTGTCCGAAAAGGCATAAAGGGAGGCAGGAGGAATAAAAAATATTTTATCTTTTTCATGAATACCATATGACAAAGGTTTAAAAGTAAAAGTTCAAATTGTTTTTAAAATTAACTATTCCTCGAATGAAATGACACGCCATCCATCTGATATTCCCGCGGTCATTTATATTGCTGTTATTTTTTTACTCATGGCGCTAATTCCATCATTTTTTGAATGAACTTTTTGGACTATCATTTTTTTTTATAGATTGCCGGATCAAAATTGAACCTGACGGATTATTCCGGCACTTTAACAAAGCTCTTAAACATACAACCATGTCGAACGAACCCACTTTAATCAAAGATTCCACGGCGAATCCCGCCCCCCTGGGGTTACTCGGATTCGGAATGACCACGGTATTATTGAATATTCATAACGCCGGATTTTACAAACTTGGTCCCATGATCCTTGCCATGGGTATATTTTATGGCGGGGTTGCCCAGGTTTTCGCAGGGTATATGGAATGGAAAAAAGGAAATACATTCGGAACCACCGCATTTCTATCATACGGTCTTTTCTGGCTCACCCTGGTTGCATTGCTTGTGTTGCCAAAAATTGGCTGGTGGGAAGAAGCTTCCACAACCGGCGAAATGGCCGCATACCTGTTCATGTGGGGTTTGTTTACGGCTGTCATGTTTATCGGCACCTTGAAACTTTCCAGGGCATTGCAATTTGTTTTCGGTTCACTTACTTTATTATTTTTCCTCCTTACAATTCGGGACATTACTGGAAGCGCGGCCATCGGGACAATTGCGGGTTATGAGGGAATCATCTGCGGGCTTTCGGCAATTTATACCGGGTTGGCACAGGTGCTCAATGAAGTGTATGGGAAAAAGGTTTTGCCGTTGTAGAGGGCGGAGCGTTAAGAAAATTTCCGGCTTGCCCGTCGACTGTGTACGTCGTAGCTTTAGCGAAGATGTAGGTGAAACGAAGGTGGGTAGACATTTTTAGCGACCCTGCCTGCCAACGCGTAGGCCAAGGGTAGCAGGCAGGGAGCCAGTTTGCAGCGGGGGAAGCAACAGGGGAGCGACATTCCGTTATTAATATACGAACGGCAGAAAAATATTCCCTGGCTTACTTCTGCCCCTCTCGTCCAACCCCCCTATCCATCACAAGAACATAGTCAGTCCAATGCAGGCTTTCAAAATAAGCAGCTCCTCCGCCGGAGTCAGGTTTAAGAAAGGAATCCGCTTCCAGGTAGGTTCCGAGTTTCCTGGCAAGCTCACTTAATGGCTTGAATGCAGCTTTTAGTTCTTCCGTTTCAGGCTTGTCTGTAGGCCAATATTTTTCCCGCGCTTCAACCGACCTGATCGCAAAAACGGTGATATAGGAACCAACGTTGTCGCCGGAAACCGCCTTATAATAAAACAATCCCATATCAGGCAGTAACCGGTTTACGCGGGGGTTCAGTTCTTCCAGGATAAATTTCTCGAACTCCTCCGCCTTTCCCTGCCTGACGCTTAAATAATGAATGCC
>DATDPY010000501.1:0-2964 GCA_035292565.1 Cyclobacteriaceae bacterium
AACAAAGTCAATATTGATCACCTGAACAAGCTCGTAAACCCCGGAAATTTTATATGTATAGCTTATCAATTCCGCAGAATCAAATGAATACAAAGTGTCGGTCTCGCCAAAAATATATTGCCGTACCGTTTCAGGGGGAAAGGTATCGGTCTCGGTCAGGTGGATGGTAAATTCTGTGCATCCCTTGTCGAAATCTGCGGAAAAACGTCCGTTCCTGCTGCTTACCTGCGCTGTGGCCGTTAACGCAAAACCCGCGGCCAGAGAGGCGGCAAGTACAAATCGCAAAACATATTTTTTTTTCAGGTTGGAGGTCAAAAGATGGAATTTTCTTGACTAATTCCCCTGCAGCAATTTCTGAAGTGCTTCGTCAATAGTCAGTTCTTCCTGCTGCCCGGAGATCATGTCTTTCAGGGAAAATTTACCGGTTTTCAATTCATCAGATCCAATAAAAAGAACGAATGGTATTCCCTTTTTATTGGCATAGCCGAGTTGTTTCTTGATTTTATCATTTTCGGGATATATTTCGGCGTTGATCCCTCGGTTCCTGAAACGTGATAACACTTTCAGAGCAAATATTTCGGGTTCATCTCCAAAGTTGGTGATCAGAATACGCGTCGAAAACCTTTCCTGCGCAGGGAACAAGCTTAGCTGTTCCATGGCATCGTATAACCGGTCGATGCCGAATGAGAATCCGACTCCGGATATTCCGGGAAGCCCGAAAGAGCCGGCCAGATTATCATACCTTCCCCCGCCGCCAACGCTGCCGATACTCACACCGGATACGTTAACTTCAAATATCGCCCCGGTATAATAGGAAAGGCCCCTCGCCAGGGTAAAATCAAATCTGGTTTTCCTGTCGTCCGCTCCGAGGTGGCGGCTGTATTCCATGATCCTGCCCAAATCATCAAGGCCTGACTTCCCGGTATCCGAGGAAGCCAGAAACTCATTCATATCATTAAGCTGGTAAACCTCCGCCCTGTCAAGCATGGATTCGAGGCGGGCAACGAAGTCATTGCCAAATCCCGATGAAATAAATTCCCTGGACACTGCCTCCTTCCCCATCTTTTCGAGCTTATCGAGAATCGTGAAAAATACGTTCATCCGGTCACCGGCGCCCAGAATGCCGGCCATCCCTTCCAATACCTTCCTGCTGTTGATTTTTATAGTAAAATCTTTAATCCCCAGACCTTTGAATGCTTCGTTGATTATGGCGATAATCTCTGCTTCGCAAATCAGGGAATTTGTCCCGATTATATCCGCATCGCATTGATAAAATTCCCTGTATCTTCCTTTCTGTGGGCGGTCGGCCCGCCAGACCGGCTGTATCTGGTATCGCTTGAACGGGAATACAATTTCATTGCGGTTCATGGCGACGTAACGCGCAAAAGGTACCGTAAGATCATACCGCAATCCTTTTTCAGACAGCCTTGGCGCCAGGGCTTTTACGTTACGCGACCTTAGGTCATCATCGCCGATGTTTTCAAGAAAATTTCCCGAATTCAAAATTCTGAAGAGGAGCTGATCGCCTTCTTCCCCGTACTTTCCGGTGAGCACCGACAGGTTTTCCATTGCAGGTGTTTCGAGGGGAAGGAAACCTGATTTTTCGAATACCTTTTTTATCTGCCCTATGATAAAGCTGCGTTTAATCATGACTTCCGGCGAAAAATCCTGCGTTCCCCTTGGTATGGCGGGTTTGTCTGAATTCATCGGACTTATTGGATTACTTTCAATTCCTTCCCGGTTTCTGTGAACGAAGTTACCGCATTATCGAGGTGTTCCTTTTCATGAACTGCAGAAACCTGGACCCTGATCCTCGCCTGGCCTTTGGGCACCACGGGAAAATAAAAACCAATCACATAAATCCCTTTTTCCAGAAGCCTGGCGGCAAACTTCTGTGCCAGGAGGGCATCGTACAACATGATCGGTACGATGGGATGTTCGCCCTGCTTGATATCAAATCCGGCTTCGGTCATTTTTTTCCTGAAATAGATGGTATTCCATTCGAGTTTGTCCCTCAGTTCGGTGGTTTGCGACAGCAGATCAAATGCGGCAATGCCGGCGCCAACTATCGCCGGGGCCAGAGAGTTTGAAAAAAGATAAGGCCTTGAACGCTGCCTGAGCATTTCAATGATTTCCTTTCTCCCGGATGTAAATCCGCCGGATGCACCGCCGAGGGCCTTGCCGAGTGTTCCGGTAATAATATCCACTTTTCCCGTAACACCCCTGTATTCAGGGACACCGCGGCCGGTCTTGCCGACAAAACCGGTAGCATGGCATTCATCGGTCATGACCAGGGCGGAATATTTATCCGCGAGATCGCATATCAAATCGAGTCTGGCAATTGTGCCATCCATGCTGAAGACCCCGTCGGTAACGATGATCCGGTGCAGGTAATCTTCCGTTTCCTTCAGCCGGTCCTCCAGATCGGACATATCATTATGCTTGTACCGGAACCTGGCAGCCTTACATAGCCTTACCCCGTCGATGATGGAGGCATGGTTCAGTTCATCCGAAATAATGGCGCTTTGCCCGTCGAGCAGGGGCTCAAACACCCCGCCGTTCGCATCAAAAGCCGCTGCATATAATATTGTGTCGTCGGTCCCCAGAAATGAAGAAATCTTTTGTTCAAGCGTTACATGGATATCCTGGGTGCCACAGATAAATCGAACGGATGAGAGGCCGAAGCCATATTCATCGATCGCTTTTTTGGCGGCAGCAATAACACGAGGATCTGAGGATAATCCCAGGTAATTGTTGGCGCAGAAATTCAGAACCTTTTTCCCTCCCTCAACAGTTATTTCGGCCCCCTGTGGCGATGTGATGACCCTCTCCGTTTTATACAGACCTGCATCGTGGATTGTCTGGATCTCCCTCTCTAAAAATACTTTCATTTTACTGAACATACTATCTGCTGATTTTGGGTTTGAAAGGGATCCTGGGTTTAACAGGGCCGGAAGGGGGCGG
>DATDPY010000502.1:0-3119 GCA_035292565.1 Cyclobacteriaceae bacterium
TCTTTCCAGGTAGGTGCATTCCGGCAGGACCACATCGGCATAGCCGGTTATCTCCATCGGCATGGTATCGATCACCACCATAAATTCCAGGTTCCGGATTGCTTCAAGGGTTTTTTTCTGATCAGGAAGCGTTAATATCAGGTTGGTGCCATAAACGATCCATCCCTTGAAATTGCAATCGCGGTCGGGCGAGGGAATGGTGGAATCGCAAACGTCATTGGCCACAACCTCAAGCGCCAGGTTATACTTTCCATCGGGATGGGCATCCCTCCAGGTCCTCCTGGGTTTTGGGAATTCGGGATGCGGGAAGGAGGGAATATTCGCTTTTTCAGGGAAAAAGAATCCTCCGCGCCTGCCCCATGAGCCCAGCAGGGCATTCAGAATGGCCACGGCGCGAAGTCGTTGAGTATCGTCGCCATACCAGGTAACGTGCCTGCCCGGGTGGACGATTACAGCCGGCGAGGCATTCGCCATTTCCTTTGCCGTATCGATAATCACCTGCGGTTGTATCGTGGTAATTCCGTACGCCCATTCGGGAGTGAAGGACTCGACATGTTTCTTCAACTCTTCGAATCCATAAGTATACTTTTCAACGTATGCTTTATCGTACCATTCATTTTTGATGATCACGTGGATCCAGGAAAGCAGGAGGGCCAGGTCGGTGGCCGGCTTGACGGGCAGCCAGAACTTCGACTTGCTTGCAGCCGTCGAAAACCTGGGGTCAACGGTAATAATGGTTGCGCCTTTATCGATGGCATCCGACATTTCCTGTACCTGCCCGTTGTGCATGTTTTCCCCGAGGTGTGAGCCGATCAGGACCAGGCATTTCGTATCGCGGATATCGAGGGGTTCGGGGGAAGCGAGGATAGAACCATAAGTCGTAAGGAAGGCGGTTTCGCGAGGCCCCCGGCATTGGGCGAATGAGGGTGCTGTGATGTTATTGGAACCATATGCATTTAGCAGGTCCCCGAAAAATTTCCCGCCTGAGCCATGGGTGAAAAGGGCTACGCATTCAGGTCCATGTTCCCTGGCAATTTTATTGAGGTTTTCGGCAATAGCAGTAAAGGCCTCATCCCAACTTGCTTCAACAAAGGTCTGCTTTCCATCAATGGTTTTCCGAATCAGGGGCGTTTTCAGTCTGTCTTCATCATAATACATTCCAACGCCGCCCGTGCCTCTCGGACATAGCCTGCCATTGCAGTGCGGATCGTCGATATTCCCTTCCAGCTTCCAGATATCCCCGTTTTCGTTCGTATAGGCCCATCCGGCGCATTTCCAGAAACAAATTTCACAATAGGTTGGCGTCCTTTTAAACCCAGGAATGGCCGGCTTGCTTTTTGCCATAACGGAACCATCAGCCCAGTTAAAAAATGTCCCTGCCAGCGCTGCCCCGCCAAGGCTTAAGGATGAAATCCGGATAAATTCCCTTCTACTGGTTTTCATGTATTTGCCACATTAAAAATTATATCTTATGAACATATGATCATATAAAAAGTATATCATGTATGCCGACGTAAATTTCAGCCCGGGCTTTAAATAAAAAGATGACGAACGTCATTAAATCTTGCTTAGAACTGGCGAGTTCTTTATTACTAAAATTGTAAATAAATGTACTGAATGGTTTGATATTCAAATAAGAATTAATTAAGTAATAAAAATATGTCAATTGAAACTATAAACATTGATTAGATGATAAATCGATAAACTTGAATTATTTTAATTCATTTTAGCCAATCCTCTATGCGACCTGGTACTGCCGGGATCTCCGTTCTTTGTCTGCCGAAACTTTTTAAGCTGCCGACACTTTAGTGAAGGCAGTAGCCAAAGAATTCAATCTTTGCGGATTTTTTTATAAACACCTTTTTGAGCAAAGCCTTTGCCCCTCCGTTGAATTTTCGGCGGCAAACGGACAACAAAGACAGGCTGAAAACGCTGAATCCTGCATTCGTGGGATCGTAGGGTATCGCCATAATTTTATGAAGTTTTATTTTTAACTAATTCAATCTTTAATAACTTATATAAAATTTTTAGCACTTCACCTTAATGTAACCGTTATGAAAAAATCAATAATTTCATGGATGGTCATTTTTTTTCTGACCGTTTTTTATTCATGTACTGGTTTTCAAAGCCATGTGAAATGTCCTGATCCGGATAAACCCCGGAAAAGTATGGTGAGTCATATCCCGGGGAAGAATTTTCGCATTAAAAGCAAAAGTTTAAATTCCGCGTACAGGTCCTTCTATAAAAATAATAAGCCCCTTCCCCTGGCCATACGACAACCCCAACAGGAACTACAGAATATCTCATCTCTTGAATCCATAAAACCAGGAATTACAAATTCCGACAGACCTGATTTTGTGCCGATCGAGAAATCCCGGGCGAATTTTGAATTTATAAATACTCCGGATTTTCAGCCCGAAACCGTGACTTTTTTAACATCTCCGGAAGAACTGACAAAGAAAGAATATAAACGTGAGGTAAGGGAAGAATTAAAATACATTAAAAAAGAAATCCGGGAACTGAATAAGGCAGAGAGTTCCGGGGCTAAAGCAACAGGATTTGCCGTTACCAGCTTTATACTCGGATTGATTGGCATATTTGTTTTCGGGATCCCGTTAGGAATTCTCGCCGTTGTATTTGGCGGCATCGCGCTATCAAGGTATAAGAAAAACCCGGAGGAAAAATTAAAAGGATTAGCCATTGCCGGATTTATTTTAGGAATTATTGCAATAGTCGGGGCCATCATTGTGTTGGCATCAATGTAATTTAAGCCAGACAGGATTTATAGAAGAAATATTCAGGGCTTGGATGTTGCGGAAATAATTTGTCAATTTTGACAAATGAAACGGTCTACCCGGTTTTACCACCACCAAAAATTTTTATTAATCTTTGCTTTCCTGGTCATTTATTCCTGTCGGTTCCGGGACGAAAATTCATTAGGTAAAAATACGGAGGACGTCTCCGTGAAGATTTATTCACGGGATTCAATTTTAAGGATCGCCCTGGTTCAGTTAAAACCCATCACCAATCCCGACAGTATCCTGGAAAAAGGCAGGGCATCTTGTTTGGAGGCGAAAAGCCAGGGAGCAGACATCGTGGTTTTTCCCGAGATGTTCAGC
>DATDPY010000503.1:0-8134 GCA_035292565.1 Cyclobacteriaceae bacterium
AAATCAGGTATTTGCCAAAAACCTGCATCGTTAATCACGGTTATTGAATTTCATGATCCTGGTTGGAGTATGTGGGACCTGGGGGGTTCGAACCCACGACCTCTGCCCTGTCAAGGCAGCGCTCTAAACCAACTGAGCTAAGATCCCCTTAAAAATCACGTAGCAAAAATATAAAAATTTCGTATGTTGTGAATCGGGAAGTGATAAGATTGATCTCTATTCTTTGACCACGCCTTTTATATAAAGATATTCCGGGCCGCCTTCCACGTTGCCCGTAACGGTGATGCTTTTATGAAAGACCCCAATGCTTTCGGCATCAAATGTTGCCTTTACTTTGCCTTTCCCATTCGGGGGGACGGGGGTTTTGGTATATTCGGCAACCGTACATCCGCAGGAAGCCTCTACCTTTGAGATGACGAGAAATCCCTGCCCATTATTTGTAAATTCAAATTCGTGGCTGACCGGTTGCTTATATTTTATGTCCCCAAAATCATGTGTCGTCTTGGCCCATTCGAATTTCGGGTAGTTATATATAAAAGCGGAGGAAATAAACAAGATGAGCGATAAGGCTACTATTCCGGAAAATCTTCTTTTCATACGACTTTAATTTACAAATTTTTAAACCGGTTAATTCCTGCAATATTCCACCGGCCGTGTGCCTGTGAAAAAAACAAAATTAATGCCATTTATGATAATTTATCTGCTCTGGAATAAAAACCTGATACCAGGTCGGTCAACTGGCCGGCTTCAAGCAGAAACCCATCATGACCATATAATGAATCAATAACGCCGAGTTTGGCGCCTTGAACATGCTTTACCAGGAATTTCTGTTCTTCCTTGGGAAAGAGAATATCGGACTCAATAGCTATGATCAGGCTTTTTGCAGAAATCATTTTGAGGGCCTTTTCCACGCTTCCCCTGTTTCGGCCTACATTGTGCGTATCCATCGCTTTCGACAGGATCCAGTAGCTGAAAGCATTGAATCGCCTGGCCAGCTTTTCGCCTTGGTATGCCTGGTAACTGTAGGCTTTAAAATTTTGAGTCTTGTCGATATCGTCCTCGCTTTGAGTAGCCTTGTATGTTTCGTAATTCCTGTATGAAAGAAGAGCAATTGCCCGGGCAACCTTCATGCCATTCAACCCGGCTTCCGCAAGATCCTTCGACCACGTCACATCCTGACAAATAGCCATTCGCTGGGTTTCATTAAAGGCAATTCCCCATGGAGAATGATAGGCATTGGCCCCGATACAAACAATATGTTCAATAACTTCCGGTTCCATGATGCCCCATTCAAGGGTTTGCTGTCCCCCCAGGGAAGATCCGATTACCGTATGAATGCGTTTGATCCCCAGGTGCTGTCTCACCAGGATAAATGAATTGATTATATCGCGATTTGTGAGTTCTGGGAATTGATGATAATAAGGAATACCAGAGCGGGGATCAATACTGAGTGGTCCGGTTGATCCGTAACAGCTTCCCGGCATATTCACACAGATGATAAAATATTTTTCGGGATCAAACAATAAACCTTCCCCAAACAAGCCTGGCCACCATTCCGTAAAATTCGAACTGCCCGAAAAAGCATGGCAAACCCAAATTACATTCGATCCTGTTTCATTAAGTTTTCCAAAAGTTGTGTAACGCAACTGAAGCCCGGGAAGGAATTTACCGAGTTCCAGGGGAAAATCTTGGGCATATATAAATGTGTTGCTTGTCAGCATCCAATTGTCTGCATAAGGGCAGTGAATCAGGTATCAAAAATATTTCATAGTTTTATTATTGCGAAAAATACCGGGATATTCCGTATGGATTTCCATGCGGGAATCAGGATCTTTGGGATTTGATTACATATTTTTATGTTCCCGGAAAATATCGGCAGAGGAATTCCGTATACATTTATAAATACTTTATGATCAAATATGTCTGTGCAGGGATGTTCTTCCTGTTTTTCTTACAACCACCCGGCTGGGCACAGATCGACGAGGAAATTAATGTAGTCGGGCTCAGGCTGCTTGATTACGGCATTGAACTTCCTGATGATATTCTTCAAAAGCGGTCGGCTGTCTTCATTTCCGTGCCTCAAAAATCAGCTCAAAGCTCGGAAAGAGGAGATTGGAAATCCTTGAGTTTCCAGGCTCATGGCTATTTCAAGCAAATCGGCATCGACGCAGCCGTTTATATATACCTCGACGATGTACTTGCCGGCCCGGATGCTTCCCGAATGTATGCGAAATACCTTACCGAAAGGGAGATCAAGTATATCATCATCCTGAGTAAAGTCCTCGTTAAATCAGGCAATAAAATTGATACGACCTATGTGGCGGTCATTACACAGTTCAACGGTCAACCCGATTTTATATCCAATGGACAGAAAGCATGGAAAGACCAGAATAAGGATTTGGACAGGGTCATGAAGAACATTTACAGGATTTCCGTGAGGCTCGAATTCAAGAGGACGAATTTTCTGATCATTGACCAGCCCGAATTCATCAGCGGGTTCAATATCATCACGGTAAAGAGGAATGAAAGCTTTCCTACAGATCTCAGGGTCGATAAAATTGCTGTCCCCAAATTCATTGATTACGAGATTTCATCAGGCTATCCCCAAAGCCCGATTAATAACCGGATATCCAGAGAAATCGATGAAAACAATAATATTAATTCAAGGCTGAATGCCAGGCTCGAAAATTTATTCAGTATCTATCCCTGGAAATACGAACTTGTTGATTATGGCCTGGGTGAAGAACAATTGTTCAAAGACGGTTTTCAATATGTTTTGTTAAGGCTGAATACTGCAGGGAATTCTATCCGCCAAATGCTGGGCTATGAATTGAATCAGGGGGAAACGGATTACATAACGGTCTTAAAGAAACCCGATGGTACCATTACTTTCCGTTCAATCCCTGTGAGCGCTCCGGTTTATAAATATTATATAAAGCACCTGGTTCGAAAGGAGATATTTATTGGCGAGGTGTGGGATGCAGACGAAACCTGGGATGCATCCCTGGAACATTTCATCGTCAATCTGAAAGAAAAATTGAATAAGTGAATTGAATGAATCAGGATTTAATTTAAACCAGCTCTTTGAAATTCAAAATTATTTTTCGATTGAATTTAACACCGGTTTGGCGAAGGGGGAAATATTTCCCTATAGCTGCTTTACAGCCAGCGCTTCATCGATATAATCGAACGTTGAAAGGATTTCGGGCCGTCCGTTCCAGATAAGGACATCGTGTTCAAAATGGGCAGATGGTTTTCCATCAGCAGTTATAACGGTCCAGCCGTCTTTCAATTGTTTGATATGCCTGGTTCCCATATTGATCATGGGTTCGATCGCCAGAGTCATGCCGTCCTTAAGTTTTACGCCCTTTCCTCTTTTGCCATAATTCGGAACTTCGGGTTCTTCGTGCATGACCTTTCCGAATCCATGACCTACAAGTTCCCTGACGACTCCATAGCCATGACTTTCAGCGTGCTGCTGAACGGCAAATCCTATATCGCCGATTCTATTCCCAGCTACCGCTTGTTGTATGCCCAGGAAAAGGCATTCCCTGGTGACCTTGAGCAACTGCATCAGATCTTCGGGGATTTCACCGACCGGGAATGTGTAAGCCTGGTCGCCGCAAAATCCATGATACAAGGTGCCGCAATCTATGGAGATAATATCGCCCTCTTTCAAGGGAATCTTGCCCGGGATTCCATGGACCACCTGTTCATTGACAGAAGTGCACAATGTGCTGGGAAAGCCGTACAGTCCCTTGAATGCCGGTTCACCTCCGTGATCCCTTATGAATTCTTCTGCCAGCTTATCGAGATATAAAGGGGTGACCCCGGGCTTTACTTCGGAAGCAAGCATTCCCAATGTTTTGCTGACAAGCGTTGTGCTCTGCCGGATATAAATATGATCTTCTTCTTTCTTTAAATGGATCATTATTTCCTGCTTATATCGGAAAAGAATCGCTGAAATATACTCCCTTTTTTCGGGAAATTTTCGTGCGCTTCGGGGTCTGTTAACCGGTGTTCAAATTCCCCTCCTCCCGGGTGAAGCATCTGCCAGGTCTTGCTCCAGCCGGGAAAACCCCCGAGATTCCTGTCATCAATGAATATGTCAGCCTGAATTTTCCTGGGCATGTCGATGGTGATTTCCTCTTCGGGATAATTCTTGTTCACGGCATAAAATTCAATGCCCCGTTGGCGGCAAAAATCCACCGCAGCATCCAGGTCACCGCCGGTCCTGAAAGTCCAAAGAATAAGCTTATGTCCTTTCTTTTGAAGGGCTTTGAGTGTATCGATGGCAAAGATCATTTCCTTACCTATTGCCGGATAAGCGTGTTCAACAATAGTGCCGTCAAAATCCACTGCGATAATTTTGCCTTCCTCTTTAATCATCCGGAAATTTTTAAGGTTCGTATTTATTCCTTGTCTTGATCTTCTCGAGTTCCCTGTTGATCACAAGATCGGCAAGTCTTGCGGCGACATTAGGGCTGTGCAACCCGGAAAGAGCATCTCTGAAAAGCTTTTCATCGATATCCAGGCGGTACATTGCATTTAGCAGCCGTGGAAAATCGGATTGTAATAGCAAATTTATCACAATAATCAGTTTTTCTTTAAAGGCTTCAACGGTCCCGGCCGTTAATGCTCCTTCATCGGTTTCGAGCTGCAAATCCCTGATGATCAATTTTTTTAGTTCGCCTGGGTCATCTTGATCGGGCATGATTCAGATTTAGCTTATTTTATGATCGCGGAAACCGCTTTAAATTGTTCGGTTACAAAAATATAATCAACAATATTAAATTAATCCATTTAATTCCCCGCTTTTTCGTTTAATTGAATCTTCAGTATAATTTAGCATGATCAAAAACAGGAGAGATTGGCCTGAATGATGTCAAAGAAGTCGATAAATCCCGGTAAGGCAAGATCCATTCCCACGGCAGGCCCTGATAGACAAGGAGCGCCGGAACAAAATAAAGATGTCCGGAATATCCTGTATCCGGTCATTATCATTCTCCTGTACCTTGTTGTATATGCATTTATTTTTGACTCCAAAATAGATTTCAATGGGGATAATGCAAGTTATTTTACACTGGGAAAAGCCCTTTCATCAGGCCATGGTTATGTTAATATTGCGCATATTGAGATGTCCCCGGAAAATCACTTCCCGCCTGGTTATCCTTTCCTGATCTCAGTTGTCCTAAGTGTTTTCGGAGAATCGATCATGGCTGTGAAGTTATTTGACGGGCTTTATATCGTTTCATCCATCATATTGATTTATTTTATCGCAGCCAGGATCACCGACAATAAAACCCTGGCATTCGCCATATCCGTTCTTCTTGCGCTGAACTCTCATATACTGCTCTATTCCCACCTGATGATGAGTGAACCCGCTTTTAATCTTATGTCCACCCTCACGCTATGGATGATCATGAATATCAGAGATGATAAAGGGATTTTTTCTCAGCCGGCATTGTATGTTTCCATCGTTGCACTGGGCATATCTTATTATATCCGTTCAACAGGCCTGGCGTTGTTCGGGGGCATATTTCTTTGGTTCCTGATAAAGAAAAACTGGAAGGCTGTAGCATTCTATACGGCAGGATTTTTCATGTTTGCCCTGCCCTGGTATCTGCGCGGTCAGAAGCTTGGGGGAAGTTCCTATATAAAACCGCTGGTTATGATCAATCCATACCGGCCTGATCTTGGTAATGCTTCCTTACCGGATTATATAGCCAGGCTAACCTCCAACATTTCACGCTATATTGCGCGGGAGATCCCAAACAGCTCATTCCCTTTTATTAAAGTGAATTATGTTAATGAAATAAGCCTTCAGGAGTGGGTATTGGGTTTAATCATTTTAGGGATTATTGTCTTCGGTCTGATCAGACTAAAAAAGTTCAGGCTTCTCATCATGGCCTATCTTTTGGCTACATTCGGAATTTTATTTATGTGGCCTGAGGTATGGACCGGTGTACGTTTTATACTTCCGGTAATGCCGCTCCTGCTGATATCTGTATTGTTCGGATTTTATGAACTTTATACCATCATAACTCAAAAGGCAGGATTTAAAACAACCTTGAGCCCTTTCGTTTTCCTCTTTCTGGCCCTGTTTAATATTAATCCCGTAAGAGACCTGCATAAGAGGGCAGTGGCGGATTATCCGGCAAACTGGAAAAATTATTTCGAGATAGCGAAATGGATAAAAAAACAGGGCTTCGAAAATGCAGTCGTATGCTGCAGGAAAGCTGATCTGTTTTACCTGTATTCCGATACCTTTGTTTATACCTATCCCTATACGGAAAACGATCAGGAGATCATCAGTGAGCTGAAGGATAACAAAGTAACCCATGTCGTCCTCGACAACCTGGGATACCGCCAGACTTATGCTTATCTGCTTCCGGCTATCCAGAAAAACCCGGAACATTTTCAGACAATTCTGAAACTGTCCGATCCGGATACTTATCTATTAAAATTCAATCCCTGACCCCTTCCCTGAATGCCATCGAACACTCCGGTTAAAACACTTTCAGTCCTAATCCCGGTTTATAATGAGGAAAAAACCATTTTGGCGGTGCTCGATGCCGTCAGAAAGGTTGAACTATCCGGCGGGATCAGGAAACAAATTATTGTGATCAACGACGGATCCACGGACCGGACCGGTAAGATTATTGAACAATATTTCGATTCAGTTAACGATAATAGTTTTCTTTTTATCCAGTCGGAAAAAAATGAAGGAAAGGGGGCGTCGATTCGAAAAGGGATTGTCCGGGCAGAAGGGGAATTTCTGATCATTCAGGATGCAGACCTCGAGTATGATCCAAGAGAATATAATATTTTATTGCAACCTGTGCTTGACGGACATGCCGATGTTGTTTATGGATCGAGGTTTCGCGGAAGCCAGCCGCACAGGATCCTTTTTTTCTGGCATACGATCGGGAATAAATTTCTTACTCAGTTCTCGAACATGTTTACTAACCTGAACCTCACGGATATGGAAACGTGCTACAAGCTGATCAATACAAGCATAGCCACGAAGCTGACTCTAAGAGAAAACCGGTTTGGGTTCGAACCCGAAATCACAGCGAAAATTTCACGTGTCGAAAATGTGAGGATCTATGAAGTGGGGATCTCCTATTACGGTCGAAAATTCAAGGAAGGGAAAAAAATAAACTGGAAAGATGGAGTCCATGCAGTCTGGTGCATTCTGAAATATAACCTCTTCGGATGAGTGCCACATTATTTTCAGATCAGGACCCTGAGGGTGAAATGACCCTGGAGGCAATGGCAGTTGCACCTCGTTTCAATCAGTGGATATATGAAACCATTGCGCCTTTTTGCCGGGGAAATATCCTTGAGGTGGGCAGCGGAATCGGGAATATTTCCGAATTCTTCCTGAAGAATGGCAGCCGGATCACGTTAAGCGATATCAGGCCTGCGTATTGCAATCGTCTGGGTGAGAAATTCGCCGGTTACAGGAATCTTGAATCCGTTGTTCAGCTCGACCTGGCCGATGTTTCCATTGAAAAAAAATTCAGCTTAATGAAGGAATCGTTCGATACGGTATTTGCCCTGAATGTAATTGAGCACATCGGGAATGATCATCTGGCAGTTAAAAATATAAGGCAATTTCTTCCAAACGGTGGCCGCATCATTATTCTTGTTCCTGCCTACCAGGCCCTGTACAACGGTTTTGACAAAAACCTTGGACATTTCAGAAGGTACAATCTAAAATCCCTTAACCGCCTCATGGTCAGCAATGGATTCAAAATAATATATCATCAGTATTTCAATATCGCCGGGATCCTGGGCTGGTTCTTATCAGGAAGTGTCATCAGGAAGGCGACCATCCCTAAAGGCCAGATGAAAATATACAATATGATGGTGCCGTTGTTTAAGGTCCTGGATAAGGCTGTTTTCAATTCCGCCGGCTTATCGGTGATCTCGGTTGGAGAAGCAATCTGATGGCGCCCTGCAACTGATTTATTCCCTTGATTATTTAAGATTATCCATAATAACCGATCCAGCATCCTGAAGGTCCTGGCCAAAGCATATAATTCCTTCTTCATGGCCGCCCATGATGATCAGCCCCCGGGTATTGAGATGATGCTGTTTTATAACTCTTTTGATTTCCCGGGCCATC
>DATDPY010000504.1:0-3040 GCA_035292565.1 Cyclobacteriaceae bacterium
AGTTATCTAATCGCGAGCAGCATCAAAAAATCGCAAATCGCACATCGCATACTTGCCTGCCGGCTTTGTGCATCGCAGCTTCAGCGTAGGTGCAAGTTCCGTGTACTCGCGGTACGAAGGCAGGTCGAAAATCAAAAATCAAAAAAGCCTTAACCGTCTGTCTATTATTCGTTGTTTAACAATAAAAAAAGCTCCCAAGCGCCAGGTTTGATTTCAAGGGTTTGTCCTTTGGAGAGCAGAGGGAGAGAGCCTGGGCACCGAGGAGCCGGGATTTAAATCACAGTTGGCCGAACTGTTTTCAATTTTTCATTCCCGCTCGTTTGCAGGAAGGCTAAACAACAAGCTTACTGGGACGAAATTAGAACATGGAAATAGAAATTAATCGTTAATTATCAGCCCCTTATTACTAATGTAAGAATGTGTGTAATTATTCTGGATATAAAACTCCGGCCCGGGCATAATACATGCTTTTTATGCCGGATACCCACTTTGTCCGGTCCTGCTCTGGTTGAAAGCCATCCCCTCCTGCCCGATATCCATGTAAGAATATTGATTAAATCCCTATGAATTCACTTGTTCGGACTATTTTCAAATGAAACCTTACGCGGTAACCTCTGCCGGCTTAACGGGGATTAGTCAAATCCGTCCTTAAAATCCAATTTCCGGGTATCGGCAATCACGACCTCTGAATCTCCTACAGTCAACCCGGCAGTTATTGATTTCAGTATTGAGTAAAATGACGCTTCCCTGCTGTCAGTAATCACAAATTCTTATATTTACCTCAACTTTTTGTCTATGAATAAGATCAGGTTCGTCTTTTCTCTTATCCTCATATCCGGGATGGTCATTGCCCTGGATTCCAAAATCGGCGACCTCCCGCCCCTGGGGAAATTATTCGATCCTTTCCACGGATTCTGGCAGAATGCCGAGGCTCCTGGAGCCATCCATTTCGATTCAAGCCTTCTGTTACCTGGCCTCACCGGCAAGGTTGTTGTAAAATTTGAAGAAAACCTCATCCCCCATATTTTCGCGTCAAACGACCACGATCTGTACTATGTGCAGGGATATATCACCGCCAGGTACCGTCTCTGGCAGATGGATTTCCTTTCCCTGGTCGCCTCCGGAAGGATTTCTGAGATCATCGGTCCGGCCGCGGTGAACTTCGACCGCCTCCAGCGAAGGAAGGGACTGATGTACGGGGCGGAGAACAGCCTGAAAGAATTCGAAAAAAATGAGAACGATTATTCCCTGACCCTGGCCTATGCGGAAGGCGTGAATGCCTACATCCGGTCGCTCGAATACAAAAATTACCCGGTGGAATACAAGATCCTGGATTATCTTCCTGAAAAATGGACGCCGCTGAAGACCGTCCTTCTGCTCAAATATATGGCCGACGATCTGTCGGGCAGCGATGACGATCTGGAGAATACCAATGCGGAAAAATTATTCGGGAAAGAACGCTTCGACTTCCTCTTCCCGGGGATCACCGAAGAAAACGACCCGATCATTCCTGTCGGCACGAAATGGAATTTCAGCCCCATAGGGACGATACCGTCCGATACCAGGACGGGCACCAGGGACCTGATTCCCCGGTCACTTACAGATCCTGAAGAGGGACTGGGCAGCAATAACTGGGCAGTATCCGGCACCAAAACCCTCAGCGGGTATCCCATCCTTTGCAACGATCCTCACCTCCGGCTTACCTTCCCGGCGATCTGGTATGCCCAGCAGTTGATATCGCCGGAAATAAATGTTTATGGGGTTACCATTCCCGGGCTTCCGGGAGTGTTGCTGGGTTTTAACGATTCCGTTGCCTGGGGCCTGACCAATGCGCCGCGGGATGTGCGCGACTGGTACAGCATGAGCTTCAGGGATGAAGACCGGTCGGAATACCTGTATAACGGGAAGTGGCTGAAAACGCAAAAGAGAATTGAAAAGATCGGCGTCCGCGGAGGGCAGGATTTTATCGATACGGTCATTTATACCCATTACGGCCCCCTTGTTTATGACAAAACCTTCCTGGGAGATTCGGGAAAGATGAATTTTGCATTGAAATGGACGGCCCATTCCGCTTCGCAGGAAGTGAGCCTCGTATTCCGGTTAAACCGGCTGAGAAGTGTTGACGGAATGCCCGATGCGGTAAGGAATTTCGAATGCCCCCCGCAAAACATAGCGGCGGCGGACCGAAGCGGCAATATCGGGATTTTCGTGGAAGGCAATTTTCCTCTCAGGAAAAAGGACCAGGGGCGGTTCCTGATGGATGGAAGTCTTGCAGAGAACGAATGGAAAGGATTCTTACCCAAAGAGCACAATGCCCGGATCATCAACCCGGCGAGAGGCTTCATCAGTTCCGCCAACCAGCGCCCCTTCGACGATACCTATCCCTATGATTATTATAACGATAGCGAAGAACATTTCCGCAACCGGAGGATCAACACGCAGTTGTCGGCCGTCATCAACCTGACGCCGGAGGAGATGATGAAGCTCCAGAACGACAATTACAGCGTGCTGGCGCAGGAAGTTCTGCCGGTAATCCTGGATTCGGTCCTGCTGGGGGACATCGGGGATGAAGAAAAATTCATTGTCGATGCACTCCGGAAATGGAATTTTTTCTATAACCCGCAACTGACCGCTCCGTCCTATTTCCATACCTGGTTTACCTTCATGGAACGGCTGACGTGGGACGAATTCGATGTCGAAACTCCCCTGCCCCGTCCGGATGAATACCAGCTTTCGTGGATGCTGAGGAAATTCCCCGGGGATTCAATTTTTAATATAAAAAGCACGGAAAAAAGCGAGACCTACGCAGATATCATCCGGGAATCATTAAATCTTGCCGCGGATTCTATCGAACGCTGGAAGGAGATGCAGGGAGGCGAACCGCTGTGGTATAGGTACAAGGGCACGAGGATACAGCATCTGGTTCCGCAGTTCAGAGCTTTCGGAAAGTTCAATATTGAAACCGGCGGCTTCGAACATATTGTCAATGCCGCAACCGCGACGCACGGTCCGTCGTGGCGGCTGGTGGTGGAGCTTGCCG
>DATDPY010000505.1:0-5147 GCA_035292565.1 Cyclobacteriaceae bacterium
ATAGCCGGAATCCCGCCTATTCGCAGGAATATACCCAAGGTCTCCACTTCGATTATATCAGCCCTTATTTTTTTGAGATCATGCGGGGGATCAATACCTTTTTTCCGGAGAATATTTACATGGGGATCACCGACCCGAGGATCCCGTATTATTTCTATAACCAGCTGGCGCCCGGTGAATCTGCCGAAAATCCAACAGCTTATAAGAACGGGGAATTCGTGTCGATATATACCTTTTCTTTCAACATCGACCCGAATGAAGGGTTCGACCAATCATCCTCCCAAACCGTACTCGGACTTTATCCCATTGGCGGCCGGTTTGATAACGGCCAGGGCGGGGATGCGAATTTTAACGGAGTAGGTGATACGCCCCAAAGGATACTCACTTATTACCAGCTTAAATACATACAGGCAGAACTTGCCCTAACAGGCGTCATCGCCGGCAACGCCAGGGGTTTCTTCGAAGAAGGAATAAGAGCTTCTTTCGATAAAGTAAATGAGGTAGCTGATGAAGCCAATGCCCCGGTTATATCCGAATCCAGCATCGATAATTATGTGAGCGACGTGCTTGCAGAATATGACGCGGGAAACAATAGCCGGAAGCTGGAGCATATTATTACACAGAAATGGATTGCTAATTTCGGATATGGGATCGATTCCTATACTGACTACAGGAGGACCGGTTACCCGGCCCTTTACGATGGCAATACCGACAACCTGAATGTAACCGTACGTGGCAGGTCATATCCGCTATCCTTTCCCTGGGTTACGGCGAATCTTGATATAAACCCGAATGCCCCCAGGCAGAAAGATGTTACCGCTTACCGAGTTTTCTGGGATATAAATTAAATATAAACATGAATAAATTCATACACCGGTTAATGACGATATCCTTAGCATGCATTATTTTGATTTCGTGCAAGACAGAAGAAGAAGTACGGATTCCTGAAATGCTTGAGGCGGCGAATGTAAGGATCAAACTAGATCCCGATTTCTCTTCCCTTCGGGCCGATGATATCGACAATGCCAAAATTGTATTTTCGGTTTTTTCCGAGAATAAGAATATCGATAAAGTTGAGATCAGTGTTCAATATTACAATTTTGCGGGAGATTCCTCATACACCCGCAGGTTGCTGAGAACGTTTTCGCAATCCGAATTTGACGGCGCCGACGGAGCTATCAGGAATGTGACTTATACCTCCGCTGACCTGGCTGCACTTTTCGGCCTGGCATCGGTAAATGATCTTGGCGGCGGCGACCGCTTTGATTTCTTCAATGTGACCAGCCTCGATAACGGTCTGGTTTTTCCCGATACCGTTCGTATACCCGGAAATTTTATTAACATTTCCCCCGGGGTTGTCAATACAGCCGCGACGACAAGCTTTACGATTGGGTTCACGACCTATGTGGCATGCCCGATCGATATCAATTTCGCTACCGGAGATTATTTGATCGAGCAGGTTTCAGGGCCTGAAGATCCCTTCTTCGGCAATAGTTTTCGATGGACTTCTGAAACTGTGAATATTACGGCTGTAAGCCCAATTGAAAGGACATTTAACGGTACATATTTTACTTTCGATGGAACTGCTTTTAATTTTCTCCTGATATGCGGAAATATCCTTGTAGGGACCACCTCCTCAGGCCTATCTTGCGGCGGTCCTACGCTCGACTGGCAGGGGACCATTCCCCCCGCTACGTACGACACTGGCAATGATTCCGAGATCATTATTGAGTTGCTCGATAATGTGAATGGCGGATGCGGGCTGCCATCAGGGGAACCGATGACCCTTAAGCTGACCAAAGTTGTAAATTGATTACTCTACAAGCGTAAACATAACTGTAAATGAAAAAACTCATTACTCTTATATTTTCAATATGCGTGCCCTTCATCATACCATCCTGCGTTGATGATTACAAAGATGCAAATCCGCCAAGGCTCAAAGACGCGCCGGCTGTTGCGTCAGTATCCGTCCAGGATTTGATCATTACCGACGGTACGAGCACAACCATCACAATAAGTGTTGTGGATGCCCCCGCAGGGATCGATTCGGTAGGATATTCCATTGCCGATGAAAACGGAGATGAGCTCGGCACTATCGCCATTACCAATCTCGAAGCCGTGAGAGGAAAACAGGAGGGCGAAATTATAGCTACCTATACCTCTGAACCCGGAGTTGCCGCTGTGATTACGATAACCTTCATCGTCTACGATAAACAGCTCAGCGAAGGTGAAGTGGTGCGGAAAGAATCCGTACCACAAGGCGTGCAGATCGAAGTGGTGTGCCCATCCGACCTGGCCGGTACATATTCCACCAGTACAAGCGGATCGTCGACCGACGGCGGTGCGAATAATAATCCATTGTCCAGATTGGTTTCGGAAATCGTCCTGACTGGTACCGAAACTCCCGGCGAATACACCATCTCCGATGCATCGGCCGGAGCATATGACGCCTGGTACCTCGGAGTTTATTACGCTGAACCGACTGCCCTGTCAGGGATATTAAAAGATGCCTGCGGATCAATTACAATTAAGGAATTCGAAAGCCCGTTTGATGGAGATGGCGTCGTGTCATCCGGCGGCAGCATCGATAATGGAGTGATCACCGTGAATGTTGTGAATGTATACGGGGATGAATGGACGATCATTATGACGCCCAAATAAACGGAAAGTATAATATCAATTGCCTAAACAGGTGTGAATTTTAAGTTAACCGATACGGACTTTCTAATGAAGGGATGCCTGTAGTGTAACCGTCGTTTTAGGATATTCCAGGTGCTAATCTATAAGTTCTATTAATTTTGTAGAATATATAAATTCTGAAAAATACCTTACATCTAAATTGGCAATCAACATTGAATATTTTTATTAGAATTTAAATGAAATACAACATTTTAATTAAATATCATAATTTTAAATACAAAAATGGGAGTAAAAAAGACACGGTTTTCAAAACATTACATGTGTAAGGGAAATATTTCTCTACCGGATATCTTATTTTTCTTACGCTTACCTTAGTATCTGAAGAGATAATATTTTTTAATCTATCAGGTTTACCGTTTTTTCGACTTTACTTTTTGTACCTGATAAAATGAATATATAGAGCCGGACCGAAAGGTCCGGCTTTTTTATCATGCGATTTCACCTTTGCCGGCCCGGCGATAAGACAGATTATTTGTCAGGGGATTTGCCGCGGATTGTTTTGTTATCATGGGCAGCTTCTCCATGTGCTTTATCTCGATCATCGGGCATCCGAAATCCTCAGCGATTGTACCTTTCATCCTGTAGAAACCATTTCCCCGGAAGGGGCATCTTTGAGCGACATCCGGGAAATGTGTTGTATCGAAAAAGATGCCTTCTCTGTCGATAAATGTCCCGAAATACATTGGTTTATTATCGACAGTTTGAGTGTATTTCGTTGTCACAAGATAACCCGTGATCATAACGGGCCGTTTCACTTTGAGCATCAGGTCGGCTGCCACGGATTCACTATCCTGCTTTGAATCGAGCAGGTCGAAGGGATTACATAACGGGAATCCCAGCAATTCCATCTCATCGAATGCATCTTCGTGCGAGTCCCTTTCGAGTTCAGGGAGTTCATATTTTTTAAGTTCAATGTTGAAGAGGTCCTTCTTTATCCCTGCATTTTTGGTTTTGCCGAAGAAAAAATGGACCTCCCAGAGCAACTCGCGTTTGCTTTTCCCGGTAAACCGGAAAGCGCCGATCCTGACCAGGATGCATGCCTGTTCCAGGCTGATGGAGACCCGCCTCAGGAAATCTTCCAGGTTTTTATAATTGCCGTTACGTTGTCGTTCTTCAGGGATGTATTCTCCGAGCTTTGTTTCAAGGCCTTTGAGGTGAATGAATCCGATATAGATGGATCGGTCGTGGATAAGGGTCAGGTAATCGCTATGATCAACCGACGGGGCTTCAATAACCGCCCCGTTCATCCGCGCCTCATGAAAATAGAATTCCGTTCTGTAGAACCCGCCGAAATTGTTGATCACCCCAACCATGAATTCGAGCGGGTAATATGTTTTGAGATAAAGGCTCTGATAACTTTCCACGGCATAACTTGCCGAGTGAGCCTTGGAAAATGAATACCCCGAAAAGCTTTCCATCTGTCTCCAGACTTCCCGGGTAATTTCTTCGGGATAACCGGATTCAAGGCAATTGGCAAAAAATTTTTCCTCAACTCTCAGGAATTCTTTCCTTGATCTGAACTTCCCCGACATTGCCCGCCTGAGGACATCGGCTTCGGCAAGGTCAAGGCCCGCAAAATAGTGGGCCACCTTGATGACATCCTCCTGGTATACCATGATCCCATAGGTCTCTTCCATTAATTCTTTCATGCGCGGGTGGATGTATTCGAACTTCCCGGGGTTTAGATGGCGGAGGATATATTCCCTCATCATCCCCGACCTGGCAACTCCGGGCCTGATAATAGAACTTGCGGCTACCAGGGTGAGGTAGTTATCGCAATGAAGTTTCTGAAGCAGCAAACGCATGGCCGGCGACTCAATGTAAAAGCAGCCCATGGCACGGCCCCGGCTCAATACCCGGTTCAGTTCGGGATCTTCCTTAATGGTTCTGAACTGGCTGATATCTACAGCTATCCCCCGGTTCCGTTGTATTATGGCGACCGAATCGCGGATATGCCCCAATCCCCGCTGGCTCAGGATGTCGAATTTATAGATGCCGATATCTTCGGCTGAAATCATGTCAAAATGGGTGATGGGAAAGCCTTTGGGGGGCAGATCGAGGGCAGTATAGGCGGTAATGGGCAGCTCGGTGATGAGGACCCCACCGGCGTGAATCGACAGGTTCTGGGGCATGTCGTGAAAACGCCCGGCATAACGAAAGATCAGCCTGGAAATATTGTCCCGGTCATGGTTCTCGTCGGGGTATTCAACCATCGCGTCGATCTCATGTTTTGGCAGCCCGAAAACCTTCCCGAGCTCGCGGATCACTGACCTTGCCTGGAAGGTTACGTAGGTGGCCAGCAATGCGGCGTTGCCTTTATACTTCTCAAGAAGGTAGGCGGTAACCGTATCCCTTTCGTTCCAGGAAAAATCGATGTCGAAATCGGGGGGCGAACTCCGATAGGGGTTCAGGAATCTTTCAAAATAGAGGTCCAGTTCCATGGGGTC
>DATDPY010000506.1:0-6753 GCA_035292565.1 Cyclobacteriaceae bacterium
ACGGGCTGACGGAATTCGTTGATATTGCTCCTACCCTATGTGAATTTGCAGGGATCCCGGTTCCGGATTACTTTGAAGGAGTAAGCCTCAAACCGGTTTGGGACAACCCGAAAATAATAATAAGGACTTCTGCACTCAGCCAGTATCCGCGGGGAGGGTTGAAATATATGGGTTATTCAATCCGTACAACGCAGTTCAGGTATACAAAATGGATCGAAACCTCAACCGGGAAAACCGTCGAAAGCGAGCTTTATGATTATTTTTCCGACCCGTTGGAAACTAAAAACTTAATTGAAGAATTCCGATACGACTCTGCCATGATGAGCCTCGATAGCCTGCTGGTGAGGCGAATTGAAAGCCCGTCTGTGAAAACGCCGTATTAATTTAGTAACCTCAGAACAGCCCTCAATCATAGAACATCCAGCTCACCCCGAAATCAAAGACGCTAGGCTGGCCGATATATCCGGGTGAAGCAAAATACCCCGAGCCTTTAGGCTGGTTGATATAAGTCATTTTTGTAAATAGTCTCAGGTTATCAATGCGAAGGTTTACATACACATCGGCCAGGATCCTGGAGGGTATTTCAAAGCTATCCTGGAGATAGAATTGCTGAATGACCGGATTGTAAGCATATGCATAATACCCGGTTCGATAATGCGCATCAACTCCTGCAAGGAAGTGAAGGTTATCGTTGAAGAGTATCTTTTCATAATAGACCTGGGAATTCACAAAAAAAGTCGGGATCCTGAAGGCATCGGCTGCTTCCTCATTTCCGGTAACCAGTGTATAAATAGCTTCCCCATTCCAATGGAGGTTCCTCCCGGCCAGGATATCGAAGCTCAGGCCCGGAGAACTAAGTTGCGCAAACCCGTTGGCCTGGGCAGGCATCTTATCCGCCCCGTAGTATATATTGTTTCCGATGAGGCTGAAAGAAATGTTGGGATAGATCCCTATTTTTCCCAGTTTTATCTTCAGATATGCCTCGGCCTTATCGCTTTGAACCGGCAGGAAATCATGATACCATTCAAAATGATTCCCGAAATAATTTTCGTGGATCGCTCCCGGCTCGTACATGATCCGACGGTAGGATAATTTCCATAACCTGTTCTCATAGGTTGCTCCGAAGCGGTGATTCCCGTTTTGCATCAGCTCGCCTGAAATGCCCAGTACATATGTGGTATCGTTATCGTACCTGAGCTCACCGCCAAGATAGGACTCCAGCATTCGCTCCGACGGCAAATATTTCGGTACGAAATCAGTACTGCGAATACGGAAATAGGCCTGGTAATGAGCCCGGTGAAGGTCGCCTTTCAGCCCTGACTCATTTGAAATCTCCCTGAATTTGCCGAATTCAGAGGTTGAAGAAGTATTGATGAGTATCCTGTCGTAATAATCGCCCTCCTTTTCGAGACCTGATTCAGAAAAGTAATTGTTCCCGATGTTCTGCCTGAAATCGTTATAAAGTTCGAGGAGGGGCGTAAGCCGGAGCTGCTGATATAAAAGATAGTCGATCCTCAGCAATGAGCTTTCTGCAGTTTCGAGGTTAACATTCACATTATTCCCGAAATATCCGTTCAGACCTTGAAAATTTTCGTTTTTAATTCCACCTGATTCATTGACCAGGTGGAACATCCTTGAAAAAGCTGCGGTAACCGAATAGGCGCTGTCCTTGGTCCAGTAAGATGTATAGGCATTATAAGATGTGGACGAGGCTTCAAGATCCCCCCTTCCCGTTGCGCTGACCTGCTTGTTTATCGTCAGTTTCTGGTAATTTGCCCCAAAGCTCCAGTTTGGTTTTATATTCTGGTTGTGTGAAACGTCGAGGATAAACCTGTACCCGCCCCCAAACACCGAATATATGCCCGTATAAGGCGACCGGGTATTATACAATTTGATATCCGTGGCACGAGTGAAATATGCATCATACGATTTGTAACCCGAGGTCCTTCCGATTACTTCGGGTTGTTCATAATATACGGGAATGGCGGATGTTCCGATGTTTCCAAGATCCTGAAGTTTATTTCCGTACCGGTTTACATAGCTGTAGATATGAAAACGGCTAAGTGTGGTATCCGGATTAAAGTATCTGGTTCTGTTATACTTTATATTCTCAAAATAAGTAAACTGGCAGGTTGTCGGACCATAGATGCTTTGTGTGGAATCATCAAGGACCTGTGCTTCGGAATAAAAAACAATCAGGTACAAGCACGACGATATTTGGATGATTTTACGCAATCAGGGAGTTAGTTGGAATCTTTCAATCATGTTATTGATCATATCCTCAAAAATATTGCCATCCCTAATGAATTTGAACCGGATGGGGATATAAAACATGGGAAGAGTTTGCAGGAATAGGCCTGAATTGCCTGTGGAAATCCTGATCATGTCCTTCTCCGTCATTAAAACACACTTGTCATGGTTATCCATAGCGTCATATGCGGATTTAATATTGCGGCAATCCCTTTCGCTGAAAATATGGTGATCCGGAAATTTAAAATGCCGATGAATGATGAATCTATTATTAATATATCGGACAAGTGGATCCGGATCTGCAACTCCGGTTACCAGCAATATATGCCTGCCTGGATTTGTATCAGGGCGGGTGAATGGAACCAAATCGTTGTATTCGATATAGCTGAAAAAAGTCTCCGCTGCCTCGGCATATATTCCAACCGATCTTTTAATTTGTTCCATCTCTGTCGTGGAAATATCTTCAGGGCATTTTGATACGACAATTATATCGGCCCTTTTGGCGCTGGACCGAAATTCCCTGAGCATTCCATACGGAAGGATATGGTCCTCATAGAAAGGCTTTGACCAGGAAGTCAGCATTATATTGATTGAAGGTTTTACCTGCCTGTGCTGGAAGGCATCATCCATTACAATGACCGCGCGCCGGTTCATTTCGGCGAGCATTTCCGGGATGGCCAGGAGACGGTCCTCACCCACCGCAATGGACAGGGTATTTCCGAATTTTCTGAACATCTGCCAAGGCTCGTCACCCACAGTCAGGGATGATTCTCCCTCGGTCACCATCCGGAAACCTTGAGTATTCCTTCCATAGCCACGGCTTAAAAGGCCGGTTTTATATTTCGCGGAGATGCTGGATGCTATATATTCCGTCATGGGAGTTTTTCCCGTGCCCCCCACCCTGAGATTCCCCACAGAAATTACCGGGACATCGAATTCGATGGATTTAAGGATACCGATGTCATAAAGGGAATTTCTAATATAAATTATTAAAATGTATACGATGCCGAAAGGGAAAAGCAGCAGCCTTAAAAAAAGATATTTCATTCATTAACTTTGATGGATACAAATATCTTTAAATATGGTCAAATTAAAAGAGATAACCAGGTTTCTCGATGAACTGGCGCCACTCTCCCTGCAGGAAGATTACGATAACAGTGGTATGATTATCACGCATGAACAGGATTCGATCCGTGGCATTCTCATTACCCTCGATGTTACCGAAGAAGTCGTGGATGAGGCGGTCAGTGCAGACTGCAACCTGATCGTGTCCCACCACCCTGTAATTTTCAAAGGACTGAAAAGGCTGAGCCCTGCGGATCATACCGGAAGAGCAATCCTGAAAGCCGTTAAGAATAATATCCATATTTATTCTATTCATACAAATTTCGATAACGTGAGGAACGGTGTTAACGGCTTTATCGCGGACAGGATCGGCCTTACCGGAACGAGGGTCTTGCTTCCGCGTGAAAACGTTTTCCGCAAGGTGGTGACCTTCTGTCCCAAGGAGGACACAAGAAAGATCCTGGATGCAATTCATTTGGCAGGGGCCGGTATTATCGGGAATTACGAGCAATGCAGTTTCCGTGTGACCGGCACAGGATCATTTAAACCGAACGAAAGAGCAAATCCTTACATCGGCAAAAATCAGGAACTCGAAGAATCACCCGAAGACCGTATCGAAGTCCAGTTTCCCATATGGATACAGGATGCGGTATTAGATGCCCTGATCCATTCCCACCCGTACGAGGAACCAGCCTATTATATCCAAGAAACAAAAAATATTTCACGGGAATTCGGGGCCGGGATAATCGGCAGTCTGCCTGCTCCGGCGGATCCCGAGAGCTTTATATCCCTGGTTAAGGAAAAGCTCGAGCTCAAATCCGTCCGATATACACAGGTCAACGAGAAGAAACAGATTTTAAAGGTTGCTGCCTGTGGAGGTTCCGGAAGTTTCCTGTTAAAAAATGCAATGAATTCCGGCGCCGATGCCTTTATTACATCCGATATTAAATACCACGAGTTCTTTGATACTGAGGGCAAAATCCTGATGCTCGACATTGGCCATTATGAGAGTGAAAAATATACAAAAGATCTGCTGCACGGTCTATTAAATGAAAAATTTAGTAATATTGCACTCCGTTTATCAAAAGTAGATACAAACCCCGTTCGTTACACATAGGCAGATGATGGAAACCACGATTGCGCAGAGACTGGAAGCTTTATCAAAACTTCAGTCGATTGATTCCAAATTAGATGAAATTGCAATGATTCGAGGCGCTCTTCCGTACGAAGTTATGGACCTGGAGGATGAGATCGCAGGGTATCAGACCAGGATAACTAAAATAGAATCCGAGGTGCAGGAAGTAGAGAACAGCATAACCCATACCAAAGACGCGATTAAATCGGCGGAAAAACTGATCCAGAAGTACACGGAGCAACAAATGAATGTGAGGAACAATCGGGAGTATGATGCCATCACAAAGGAGATTGAATTACAGCAGCTCGAAATTCAGATTTGTGAAAAAAGGATCAAAGAAGGTTACGCCGCCCTTGAAGGGAAAAAAGAGATGATTAACAACACGAAGGCGACCCTTGATGAACGTAAAAAAGACCTCGATTCCAAAAAGCAGGAATTGGATGTAATAAGTTCCGAAAGCCAGGAGGAAGAACAGAAGTTGATCAAATCCAGGGAAAAAGCTGCAAAAACCATTGAAGACCGTTTAATAAAATCCTATACGAAGATCCGGAATAATGCAAAAAACAAGCTTGCCGTGGTTTCAGTTAAGCGCGGCGCCTGCGGGGGATGTTTCAATGTTGTTCCGCCGCAGCGCCAGGCCGAAGTCCGGGAAAAGAAAAAACTGATCGTGTGCGAGCATTGCGGCCGGATCCTGGCCGACGTAGAAGAAGTGGTGGAAGAAGTGGAAAAAGAAAAGCGGAAAAAGAAAACAGTAAAAAAATAACCGTTCGCTTCATACCAGGCCGGGATTGTTCCGGCAAACCCACGCAATATTTTCAGAACGGAGCGCTTTCCGTATTTCCCCTCCCTTTTTGTATGTCCTGTTCTCCCTGCCCTTTTTCACTGGTATGGTTGATCTTACTTTGCAGGGTCAGGTAATTTGGATTTGGCTGGTTTATAGATCCCCCGCTGCTCATGTCCTCTGCTAATTCTGCGAATTTTGTAAAATGAGTTATAAACTTCAGGTTTACAGATCCCACAGACCCATTCCTGTGTTTTGCAATGATCAATTCACACATACCCCGAACGTTTTGGCCTGAATCACTTTCACTGAATCCGTAATATTCGGGCCTGTAAAGGAAAAGTACGACATCGGCATCCTGCTCAATGGATCCTGATTCACGGAGGTCAGAAAGCTGGGGTCGTTTGTCGCCGCCCCTGGTCTCCACGGCCCTGCTAAGCTGCGAAAGTGCGATCACGGGTACATTCAACTCCTTGGCCAGGTTCTTCAGCGCCCTGGATATGGAAGCGATTTCCTGCTCCCGGTTTCCTGCCCCGCCGAACCTGCTGGTTTCCCCTGCCATAAGTTGCAGGTAGTCCACTACGATAAGTTCAACATGATGCTGGGAAACAAGTCGCCTCGACTTTGCGCGCAGTTCAAGGATCGTCAACGCCGGTGTATCATCTATGAAGATCCTGGCTTCCGTAAGTTTGGAAGTCTTGTATACAAGCTGCTCCCATTCGTATTCTTCCAGAAGACCTTTCCGGATTTTATCGCTCTCGAGTTCCGCTTCGGCCGAGATCAGTCTGTTTACAAGCTGGATGGATGACATTTCAAGTGTGAAGATCGCCACAGCTTTTTCAAAATCAACTGCGGCATTCCTGATCGCGGACAGCGCAAATGCGGTCTTGCCCATTCCGGGTCTTGCCGCGATGATGATCAGGTCTGATTTCTGCCAACCGGAAGTGATCCGGTCGATGCCGATAAATCCCGAAGGCACTCCGGTGACGCTGGTTTTCAGGTTCTTCTTTTTTTCGATTTCCCTGATCGCATCGCCCATGAGGGACCGCATGCTGTCGTAATTTTTCCGGATATTTGTTTCGGAAATGTCGAAAAGCGATTGTTCTGTTTTATCCAAAAGATTAAATACATCGGTGGATTCATCATAGGCATCCTGCTGTATTTCGGTGGAGATCCGGATCAGCTCCCGCTTAATCGACAACTCGGTAATGATCCGCGAATGATATTCCGTATTGGCCGAGGAATTCACCCTTGAGGTAAGGCTGGTGATATAGTATGGGCCGCCCACGGCATCGAGTTTTCCCTTTTTTCTGAGATGATTTGTAACCGTCAGAATATCAACAGGTTCCGAACTTTTAAATAGTTCCAGAATGGATGAATAGATCTCCTGGTGGGCTTCTTTATAAAAGCTTTCCGGCTTCAGTATTTCAATGACGTTGGAAAGGGCATCGCGCTCGAGCATGAGGGCACCCAGAACTGCTTCTTCAATTTCAACTGCCTGGGGAGGTACCTTCCCGAGCTG
>DATDPY010000507.1:0-3517 GCA_035292565.1 Cyclobacteriaceae bacterium
GAGATCCATGGCGATAAAACTGTCGATGCTTTCGAGGAGATTCCGGGTACCGGAATAATCGCAAGGGTAAATGGATGTGATATCAGGGCAGGTTCCCGGAAGCTGATGGATGGATCGGAGATGTATAAGGAACCGGAAGGAAACAGCGGATCCAGGTATTCCACAGTTTTTCTCTCGATAAACAGGATTTATAAAGGCAGGTTCAATGTCAGGAATAAATACAGGGAAAACATCCATGAGCTTGCCCGGACGCTCGGGGAAAATTATAAGATAAGCGTTCTCTCAGGGGATAGTGACGGAGAAAGACATGTTTTGAATTCAATATTTCCGCATTCTGCTGAGATTCTTTTCAGGCAGGAGCCGGAAGGGAAATTGAATTATATTAAAAAACTGCGGGAACAGGGAAGGAATGTGATGATGCTGGGAGACGGGTTAAACGATGCCGGGGCGTTGAAGATCAGCAACCTGGGAGTGGCGGTGACGGATGATATAACCCTATTCACGCCTGCCAGCGATGTCATTATGGATGGCAGGAACCTGTCGAACCTTCCCCTTATGATCCGGTTTTCCCATGCCGCTAAAAAAGTGATCATCGCAAGCTTCATCATATCATTCCTTTACAATATCGTTGGACTGGGATTTGCCGTTTCCGGCAACCTCTCACCGGTAATTGCAGCGATCCTGATGCCTGCCAGCAGCATTTCGGTTGTTCTGTTTTCAACGATTATGATTAATTTTCTGGCCAGGATTTATGACCTTTGATCCATGTCGGTTATCATAATATTAATCATCTTCAGTGTCCTTGTGGCATCCGCTTTTCTTGCTGCTTTCATCTGGGCAGTCCGAAGCGGCCAATTCGACGATACCACTTCCCCGGCTGTACGAATCCTAAACGATGAAAAAAAAATTAAAGAACCTGATCAAACTGCCGACAAAAATCCAATGAACCAGGGGGAAAGTATCCGGGGCCAGGAAACAAGCACAAAATACCAAGCACCAAATACCAAGCTCCAAGCACCAATTACCAAGCGCCAAAATCAGAGCCCCTGAATCCCTAATTTGGAATTTGAAATTTGGAACTTGAAATTTGATATTTGAAATTTAATGCCCCAATCCTTCGATACCCTTCGTGTTGGCCATGTATATCAAATCACCAATCATGGCGAAACTCATCGCTTTGTACTCATGGAGATCCGCAAAGATTCCGTCTTCATTGTAAAAGATATTGTAACTCGTGAAGTGTTCGACCTTTTTGACCTGCTCCGTTATGGGAAGGGGAATGATTTCGATCTTATCGAAGTCAATGAATAAATGAAGGTCCGGATGATATTTCCCGAATAGCCGGCAATTATCCGGATTCTGCAGGCCTGGTAAAGCTTCCGGTCTCCTCTTTATGGAAGTTTCTTATTCTCCTGCATCCTGGAATCTACCGACCAGGGGCCGGGACCGAAAATAAGGAAGAATATTAGAAGGCCAAAAATGACAAGCGAAAATGCGAAGTCAGAGAAGACGGCAAAGAACCCTACTTTGAAAATATAACCGAAAATCGAACCGAAAAACACCGGCAATTCGAACAGGATGGCAATCCTGGTAAGCAACCCCATGGAGATTAGGATACCTCCAACCAGGTAGGTGAATGCCACATGGTGTTCCACGATAAACGCCCAGCCTGAAATACGGCTGTTGTTCAGAATTTCAAGCAGGGCATCTGAGTTTTCGATAAAGAATATCCCTTTAATAAAAATTGAGATGCCGAGGGCTATCCTGATCAGGTCGATCCATCTTGGGTGGTGCACATCACCGTAATGAGTGATTTCGGAAATTTTATGGGATAAGTTCATGGCTAAAAAATTAATCGTACTTTTTTAATCTTTTTAGTTGAAAAAAATATCCTACCCTTCTTTTTATTTTTATTTAAGTTATCAAAATATTACCATAAATGCAATAATTCGGGTAATTTTCTCGGATGCAGTTGTTCTGGGTATGCTTGTTCTTCCTGTCTATTCTGCTCGACCTGGCCGACACCAGGTTCAGCGATGAGTACCTGCTCCGGAAATTGGACACGGACAGCAGCCGGTCAACGATTGCATATTATCATTATAAGGACTATGCTATCCGGTATGCGGATATTGGCAATGAATATAAGCCAATGGTGATCTTTGTACATGGGGCGCCGGGGGGACTGGATGCTTTTATGGGGTTTTTAAATGACAGCAGCCTCCGCCGTCAGTTCAGAATGATATCCGTTGACCGCCCCGGTTATGGTTTCTCTGGTTTCGGCAAACCCATGGTCTCCGTCGAGGAACAGGCCAGGTCCCTGCTTCCACTTCTGGATCTCAATAAAAATCCTCAAAAACCTTTGCTGGTCGGCCATTCCTACGGAGGGCCGATCATTGCGAAGATGGCCATGCTTGCCCGGGAAAATGTCGGTGGAATTCAACTGGTCGGGGCAGCCGTGGATCCTGATCATGAAAAAATCTTTATGGTTAATGGCCTTGTAAGCCGGAACTTTCTCCGACGTTTTGTGCCCGTATCCATGTATGTTGCCAACGAGGAAAAGCTGGTGCATGTGGAAGAGTTAAAAAAAATGGAAAATGAATGGGATAAGATCACTGTTCCCGTAACCATCATTCACGGCGGGAAGGATGAACTGGTACCGGTGGAAAACGGATATTTTGCCGAAAGAAAATTGCGGTCCGCGCATGTCACCATGAGGATCTATGACGGTACAGGTCACCTGATCCCCTGGCTGAAACCGGATTATATGAAAAAAGAGATTATAATTTTTCCATTTTTGTCCAAAAGGTGATTATTGTCATTATTTTCGCTCCTCATAATTTTTATTTTGTCCGGATATAAGCATACCTAATTTTTCACCGGAAATGAGTTTGGAAAAGTTTTATTATGACAATAAAATCGTCAGTTATTTTATTGTAGCAACGGTAGTATTCGGCCTTATCGGAATGCTGGTTGGTCTCACGATAGCCATTGAGTTATACCTTCCGCAACTGAATATGGGCATCCCTTATCTCACATTTGGAAGGATACGGCCGCTTCATACCAATGCAATCATTTTCGCCTTTGTCGGGAATGCCATGTTTGCCGGCATCTATTATTCCATCCAACGGCTGTTAAAAACAAGGATGTTCAGCGACTGGTTAAGCTGGATAAATTTCTGGGGATGGCAGTTGATCATTCTTGCTGCAGCGATTTCACTGCCATTGGGGTATACAACCTCCAAGGAATACGCCGAACTTGAATGGCCCATTGATATTGCCATTGCTTTAATTTGGTTGGTGTTTGGATGGAATTTATTTGCCACCATCTTAAAACGGCGTGAACAACATTTGTATGTGGCCATTTGGTTTTATATAGCCACATTCGTTACGGTAACCGTTCTTCACGTCGTTAATTCTTTTGAACTCCCCGTTACTTTTCTGAAAAGCTATTCATGGTATGCCGGTGTGCAAGATGCCCTGGTACAATGGTGGTACGGGCATAATGCAGTCGCGTTTTT
>DATDPY010000508.1:0-4256 GCA_035292565.1 Cyclobacteriaceae bacterium
AAGGCTGGGCGGTGGTTGAATGGGAATGCGCCCTAAAAAATCCTGAAGACGGGGCGAGGGAAGGAGCACAGTTTGTTAAACGTCATATGATCAAACGTTCGGCTAAAACTTTTGATGACTTTGCAAGCTCAGGCGCCGATGATAAGACCAATGCGAAGATACTGGGGATTGGATGAAATGCGGGAAACCATGTGTGAGGTGTTAAATGTGAGGAGTAATTGAAAGGAATTTTTTTCGCACGGATTTATTAAAAACGGATAGTATAATTCAGCTTCAATCGCGAGGTATTTTCAAACATTATATACCGATCGCTGGATTCCATCATCGACATCTTGGAATTCCAGACGAATATTAGTTCATTACCAGGTTTCATGATCCACCGGAACCTTGACTGCCAGCCCCAGCTTTCAGAAACATTATCGTATTGAATAAAATTTGACAGGGTAAAATCAGGACTGAAATAAATATCGGCATTTACGCGGTTCACCCGGGTGACGAAATTGCCTTCCGGTATATGCACATTATTCTGTTCATACTGCAGGCCGATAAAAAACGGTATGCCGATTTTAATCCCGCTTTTAATATCGAACTGATTGTTCGTACCGTTGTAAAATTCCCCCCAATTAATTTCCAAAGCCATCCACAAATTTCTACGGGGCGCTGTGGATAATTCTATTCCCTGCTGCCAAAATTCATAATTCCCGGCGGTAATGGTCATCGAATCCCTCGGAAATATTTCAAAATCTTCGTCGAGGAATTCGTAATTATTGGAAAGTGAATATTCGGCTTTTTCGCCCGACCTGAACTCAAATTCGATAACCTTGACGAACAGATCCCGCGACAACAATTGTGAAGACATGCCGGTAATATAATTCAAAATGCCCCCTGAATTGATCTTCAAAATTCCGAATTTGTTTGGCCTGGGCCCTATAAAAAATTCACCATAGCTATCCCGGATACCCAGTCGCGGCACAAAACCCAATCCTGCCCTGAAATTTTCACCGATTTCCTGGTGGCCCAGCCGTATATTTAAAAAATCATTCGGATAGTTGATATCGGCGCCGAAAGAGAAATCCTTTCCGGCAAGGCCCGGAGTATTAGATTTTAATCCATAGGAAGTGAATACCAGGTTTTTGTTCCCCCCGACCCTTGATGAGGCAATCTTAATATCGAATCCGGTCAACCAGTTATTATCTGTACCCGCTGCATTCCCGTAGGTTGCAATCATTCCAATATAGGATTGCTTGCCAACATTATGGGTAATCCTTGCGACCGAAAAATTTCTGTACGATGTATCGGTTTTATCGGTAATATTCAGTACGCCGATATTCCAGTTTCCCGCCTGGCCTACAAATTTAGCTCCTGCAATTATCGGGATCGGGTTACCGTTATTATCAAGCCCGATCCTTCTTGAAAAATAGGGTATAAGTTTCTGACTGTTCTGATTTTCGTCGTCGCCATTGAGTCCAAAGTTAAAGTAGTTAGAACCGTCGAGGAAAAAATTCCTCTTTTCCGGGAAGAATAATGCAAAGCGGGTAAGATTTACCTGCCTGCTGTCCACTTCGGTCTGGGCGAAGTCTGTATTAAAAGTAACCGCGGCATTCAGGCCGGTGGTCACCTGGTAAAAAATATCGCCGCCGAAGTTATAAACAAACTTTTGATTTTCCCGGTACTTACCATTCAAGCCCACCAAAGCATAGGGTTTCAACTCAAGGCCGGAACCTTGTGACATTTCTTTAAGCCCGGTCAGCAAGCCTGCATCGGAAACCTGAAACCTGAAGGAATTCAGATTTGCTTCCGGCCAGTAAGAAGCTTCAAGTCTTCTCCGGATATTCCGGATGAATTTTATCCCCCAGGTATCGACTCCGGGGCGGAACCTTAACGTCTTAAATGGAACAGCCATTTCCGCTTCCCAGCCGAAATCCCTGATCCTGGCTTTTCCTTGCCACAGGCCGTCCCACTGCTTATTGAGAACTGCCCCGTTCTCACTTACCAGAGCATCGCCGATTGAGCCCCGCGGTCCCACCTGGAACCAGAACCCATTTCTCCGGTCGAGATAGGTATCGATGATAACTTGAACGCGGTCATCTTCCCCAAGATTGATATCCCGCTGCAATTCCTTCGCTGTAATGTTTCCAGGTTCGTCGAAACATCGAAAGCCGATAAAAAGTTCTTTTTCCCCGAAACAGATAAATACCTGGGTCTTTTCAGATACCGGTTCACCAGGATCTGGTTCACGCTGAATAAACTGATCAACAAGGGCGGCCTGCTGCCATGCGGGATCATCGAGATAACCATCGATTTTTGGGGGAATATCGATATGAACGGCATTTATTTCACCACCCTGGCCTGAAGCCGGTGGCGTCAATTGAAATAAAATGGCACTTAAAATAAAATAGATGGCCGGCCGGCGGCCCCAGGTACCCATGTAACGATCTCCTCAATTAAAGGCCAAAAATGGTCGCTTCATGTGTAATTAAATAATATATGGTGCTAAAAAAAATTAAACCTGCGATCCTGTCGATAGGTTTTACACACATCGGGAAATACAGAATCTCAGAATGGAAATTCATCGATTTCGACTCCGGTTCCTTCAAGTTCTTTCACCTTGGGCTTTTCCGCAACCAGGTGTACCGGGTTCCCGTCGACATAGATTGCTTTATACGGTTTTACTGGACAAGGATATTCACAAGCGCCGCATCCAACACATATGGTATCATCAACTTCCGGGATGAAAAGCCCCGTATCCTCATATGACACCATATTTACGGCTTTGGTGGGACAATGTTCCGAACAGGCTCCACAATCGGTGAGATCGGTATAAACCACGCAATTTTCCCTGATAAATCTGGCTTTTCCCAACTGGATTAATTTCTTATCATCGAGGTTCTCTATTTTCAGGATGGCGCCTGTCGGGCATACATCCCCGCAAATCTTGCAATCGTAATTACAGAATCCTGTCGAATAATTCATAAAGGGCTGCATCATACCCTCAAGACCGAACTGAAGAAATGATGGCTGAAGTACATGGTTAGGGCATGCTGACACACATAAGGTACAGCCGGTGCAGTGAAGGCTGTATCGTTTTATATCCTGCGCCCCGGGCGGGATAACTATCCATTGTTTGTTTTCCGGAATCCTGGAATCGTTTTTGACAATGACATTCCTGTTTATCCTGAGAGAATCGCCTGGAACATTCATGCCGGCTGACGCGGTGAGGAATAATACGGACTTAACTATGAAGTCCCGTTTCTTCAAATTCACTTTCCTTGTCGCCACTTTCGTTTCCGGAATTATCCCTGTGATCGAATTCCGGAAATACAATGCATCGGAAGAACATGCGTTAAAACAATTAAAACAGGAAATGCATCTTGAAAAATCGACTGCATATTCATCCTTATCGATGCATCCTGCCTTGCAATCATAAACACACCGGCCACAGTGATTACAAGCGATCGGGTTAATGGCAATTTTATAAATTGAAAACTTTGAAAAGAAACCCAGCAGGGCGCCAACCGGACAAACTGTATTACAATATAACCTGCCGTGTTTATATGCAAGCCAGAAAACCAGGCCCGTCACTATTATCGGAAATAAAAACTGCGACGGGGATACCTTCCGGTAAATGACCGGCAGAACGGAAAAATTATTGAATGCGGCAAGCAGGGAGGATACGGCATTATTTATAAATATTGCGGCCGGTTTTACCAGGGTTGTAATAATCCTTCCAAAATTGCTGTATGGATCGAGGAGGTCCATGAAAAAATAAAACCCAAGTAATGTTGCGAGGATCATCAGGATTAGAATCCCGTATCTCAATTTATTCAATGGGAACGAATAATGGTGGAACTTTTTACGAACCCGTTTTGGTTTGAACCTTCCGGAAATCCAGGTCACAATGTCCTGAAGGGTTCCCAGGGGACATACGGAAGAACAGTATACACGACCAATGATAAATGCAAGAAGGGAAATGATGATGAAGCCAAGGCTTGAAGCCGTAACCATTCTTAAGGTATCGAGGAGCGAAGGGACATATTGAAGAAAGAGGACCTGGTCTGAGATTTTATAAAAAAAATTACCGAAATCGATAAACAATAAAAATGTGAGAATGAAGAAAAGGAGAGAAACCACGACCCTTATTTTCTTCAGATCGGATTTGCTCATGCCTTAACCTGCTTTTATACGATTGATCCTAAGCTGGTCGAGGTTCATATTCCCGATCTTCAATTCAGAGGCGATCCTAAGGTAATTGATCT
>DATDPY010000509.1:0-8212 GCA_035292565.1 Cyclobacteriaceae bacterium
TTTGCCGGCAACGGGGCTCCGGTTCACATGCACATTCACCGGCGACATGAATATGGAAACCTGGATCCTCCGCTCTTTTAAATATTCGTCCTCGGAGGTTTCCTCGATCACCACAATTTTACCGTCGGCCGGGGCCAGCGCCAGGTGATCGTTCTCAACAACGGTGATCCGGGGATCGCGGAAAAACTGGAGAATGAAAAAATAAATAAAGGCCGTGCCCACGATGATAAAATCCAGGAGTCCATGCGGGAGATGAAGCAGGTACCTGCCGGCAAGTACGATCCCTGTCATCAGGGCCAGGGTTATGAATAAGATCAGCCTTCCTTCACGATGGATTCGCATGGCTAAAATAATCCACGATACTTATAAGCATTAGCGATCTTGTCGATGGCTACCATATAGGCTGCGATCCGGAGTGAAACATTATTTTCCATGGCAACCCTGAAAACATTGCTGAAGGCTTCCTTCATGATCTGGTCCATCCTGCTGTTCACCCGGTCGACCGTCCACTTGTACCCCAGCCTGTTCTGAACCCACTCAAAGTAGGACACCGTAACACCTCCGGCATTGGCGAGAATATCGGGGACCACATGGATCCCCTTGTTAATGATGATCTCATCGGCGCTGGCCGAAGTCGGTCCGTTGGCGCCTTCAACAATCAGCTTTGCCCTGATCTTCCTGGCATTCTTATCCGTAATAACATCTTCCACCGCAGCCGGGATCAATACATCGGTCTCCATCGTTAGCAGATCATTGCTGTCGATCCGTTCAGCTCCCGTAAATCCATCGAGCAAACCTTTATTCTTTTCCTTATAATTCATGGCTTCACGGATATTTATCCCGTTTCCATTATAAAATGCGCCGCTCAGGTCGCTTATGGCAATCACCTTCGCTCCTCTTTCTTCCATCAGCAAGGCGGTATACGATCCTACATTGCCGAAGCCCTGAACAACCACATGGCTCTGGTAAGGATTGATCTTGATTTTTTCCATGGCAGCCAGTGCACAGATCATCACACCGCGTCCCGTAGCCTCTACCCTGCCCAGCGATCCTCCGAGAATAATGGGCTTCCCGGTTACAACACTGTTCACCGTCATTCCCTGCTGCCGGGAATACTGGTCCATCATCCATGCCATTTCCCGTTGGCCGGTCCCGATATCCGGTGCGGGTATATCCCTGTCGGGTCCGAAAACATTCGACAAGGCAGTGGTGTACGCGCGGGTGAGACGCTCAATCTCCCCGGCCGACATCTGCCGCGGGTTGCATCGGACGCCTCCCTTGGCCCCTCCGTATGGAATATCAACGACGGCACATTTCCAGGTCATCCATGCTGCCAGGGCTTTCACTTCGTCGATCGTTACATTCATATCAAACCTCACCCCTCCCTTCGAAGGGCCCAGGATGTCGCTATGGATAACCCGGTAACCTTCGAAAACCCTGAGTGAACCGTCGTCCATGGTTACGGGGAGGCTTACGATTACCTGCTTGTCGGGGGTCTTCAGCACATTATATATTTCATCGCTAAGGCCCAGTTTCCGGGAAGCAATCTGGAACCTGAGCATCATGGATTCAAAGGGATTCTCTTTATCCTTTATCGGTGCGGGCTCAATATATGACATAAAAATAATTCAGTTTTAAGCGGTATTATGTGCCCAAAATTACGGAAATGTAAAAAAGAATACGGGTTTCCTGAAATTTTAATTTATTTCAGTAAATGATGATTTTCAGGTAAAATATGATGAAAAAGATGGAAATGAGAAGCCCGTCGAACCGGTCGAGGAAGCCCCCGTGGCCCGGCAGTATATTTCCGGAATCCTTGATGGACATCGATCGCTTAAAAAGTGACTCAACCAGGTCGCCATAGGTTCCTGCCACCACAATGATCAGCCCGAATATTAACCAGTGTACTAAATTGAGGTCCTCGAAAAAAAAGGAGATCACGATGGCGGTGATGATCGTCAGGGCAAACCCGCCGATCATGCCTTCCCACGATTTTTTTGGCGAAACCCGTTCGAACAATTTGTTCTTTCCGTACCGGATCCCGATGAAATACCCGCCGATATCGCTCGACCAAAGCAGGAGCATGATACCGATGATAATATGGGAATTATAGGACCCTGAAGCAAACACGGCGAAGTTCAGCAGAGAAAAAGGCAGTCCGATATATAATATGCCCAGGAAAGTGTACGCAATATTCGTGAAAGGCTTATCCTCTATTTTGTACAGCTTCACCAGGAAGACGAGGGCGAGAAAAGGAAAAATAAAAAAATAAAACCTGGTACCCAGGACACCGGCTTCAACCAGGAAGGAAACGGTAAAAGCAAGTAGTACGTTTACAATTCCCAGGAACTTGAGTGTAAGTTTTCCGTCGAGCCAGGTAAGGTTATAAAATTCAATGGTGGTGAGCGTGCATATCAGGAAAAATACGGCGAAATAGGTCCAGTGATTGATGGAACATCCAAGCAGGATGAGTGTTGCCCCCACCACCGAAGTAAAGACCCGCAATTTCAGGTTGGGGTACTTATTCTTCATCAAACTTGATTCCATTCTCTATCATGTTTGCCGCTGCCCGGGCTTCGTCACGGATGACAAGGACCTCGTAATACCCGAACTTGAGCGAGCTGTCTTTCTTATCGATCACAACCGGGTTCATCCCCTCTTCTGCCAGGACCGATCGTACGATCTCTGCCCGGTGTGCCAGCGGCGTCGTATAAACCTGCACCCATTTATCCTCTGACTGGCTCATCTCTTTTCAGCATGAAATGCTGCCTGCAGTAAAATAAGGAAACGATTCCGAGAATGCCAAATACAAGGGCGAAACGCCACGGCATGGAATTTTCTTCTTCAATGTTCGTCTTTACGATTCCTTCATGGTAAAGGTAAATCATGGTTAAGGTGAAGCCGTTGTTCAGGAAGTGAGCAATGACGGGAAGCCAGAGGTTCCTCGACCAGTAATAAATATATCCGAACAACACGCCGAGCATCATCCGGGGAATGAATCCAAAAAACTGGAAATGAAATGCGCTGAACAAAATGGCCGTGAACCAGATGGCGCCGTGTGAATTTTTAAGGATCAATTCCAACTTGTTCTGGATAATGCCCCTGAAAAGATATTCTTCCCCGACAGCCGGAAGGATGGCAATAATTACCATCCCGGCCAGGAACTCTGCAATGCCATTGAACCGGGTGAGGAATTCGGTCACGGTTTTCATATCATATTCTTTCTGTCTTGCCCAGGTCTCAAAATGACTGAGGCTTTCCGGGAAATGAATATGGGCATTCCAGTCGATCAGGACGGAATTGGCCATCATGCAGGCGCTGACCGTCAGGAACGTAAGCGCCACACCGGTCAGGGTCATCTTTTTAAAAAGTACCAGGGGATGCAGGCGCTCAAAATACCTCAGGTATATCGCACCGGAAAGAATAAATCCGCCCAGCGTGCCAAATCCCTGCAGGAGGTAAATCGGAAAAAGTTTTTCCCGGGTATACGGCTCTGATATTAAAGAAGGTATTTCTTCAAGGGAGAGATTGGTCATAAGCAAAGTGATGATGACACCGATCGCCTGGCCAAGAAAAAGGCCGATTAATACGATAATTGTGATGAAAAGAAGCGAATACCAGGGCGATACTTTTCCATTCCAGAGGTCATTTTTCAAAATCCTATCCATATTTCGAGTAAATTTACAGGAAAAACATTTCTAAGTTGGTAAAGATCGGCAACCTCGAGATCGGGGAATTTCCCCTCCTGCTGGCGCCCATGGAAGACGTCAGCGATCCGCCGTTCCGCGCAGTCTGCAAGGAAAACGGGGCAGATCTCATGTTCACGGAATTCATTTCAGCCGAGGGATTGATCCGTGAGGCCGATAAAAGCCTCCGTAAACTCGACATATATGATTATGAAAGGCCGATTGGCATCCAGATCTTCGGCGACAAGATCGAATCGATGCGTGAGGCGGCTGCAATTGCCGAAGAGGCCAACCCTGAGATTATCGATATCAATTACGGATGCCCGGTAAAAAAAGTGGCATGCAAGGGCGCCGGGGCAGGAATCCTCCTCGACCTGCCCAAAATGCAGAGCATGACAGCAGAAATAGTAAAGCGCGTATCAAAACCGGTTACCGTGAAGACTAGGCTTGGCTGGGATGAAAAAACGATCCGCATCATCGAAGTGGCCCAGCGCCTGCAGGATGCGGGGATCAAGGCTTTGACCATACACGGCCGCACGCGTCAGCAAATGTATAAGGGTACTGCCGACTGGCGTATGATCGCCGAAGTGAAGAGCCAGCCCGGTATCCGCATCCCCATATTTGGCAACGGGGATATCGACACCCCGGCAAAAGCCTACGAATACAGGCGTAATTATGGCATCGACGGCATGATGATCGGAAGGGCAGCCATCGGAAACCCGTGGATCTTTAATGAAATCAAGCACTTCATGCATACCGGTGAAACTCTTGCGCCGCCTGCCATGGAAGAAAGAATCAAGGTGGTCAGGAAACACCTCGAATTATCGATCAGGTGGAAGGGCCCCGTTAAAGGAATATTTGAGATGAGAAGGCATTATTCCAGCTATTTCAGGGGGACCAATGATTTCAAATCATACCGGAACAGGCTCGTATTGGCCGACACACGGGAAGAAGTAAATGAAATTCTCGGCGAGATCAAACGAATAAGCGTCAACCCAATCCCTGTGGACCAATGAACAGGGAAGTTGCTCAGAAAAATTCCATCCTGTCCTGGATTCTCTTGATCATCCTTTCATTGATATGGGGAAGTTCCTTCATATTGATGAAAAAAGGGCTCATGAACTTTACGGCTGGGCAGGTCGCGGGTATACGGATCGTTTCAGGATCGGTCATCCTGTTGCCGATAGCACTAAAAAATTTCTCACGGCTTAAAAGAAGCCAGGTCCTGCCAGTCATCGGATCCGGCCTGCTGGGAAGCCTGATCCCCGCTTTCCTTTTTGCCATGGCTCAAACTAAGATAAACAGTTCAATCTCCGGTGTTTTGAATGCCCTTACTCCCCTTTTTACCCTCCTCGTCGGTGCATCTGTATTCATGATGAAATTCAGTATCCGGATGCTGGCCGGCGTTCTGATCGGTTTTATCGGCTCCGTCATCCTGATCACAACGGGCTCCGGGGGAAATTTCTGGGCAGTGAATTCGTATGGATTGCTCATTGTCCTCGCCACCGTTCTTTATGGCTTCAATATTAATATTATCAATTCCAGACTCAGGGATATGAAATCGGCCGATATCATCGGATTTTCTTTAATGTTCGTCGGTCCGGCAGCGCTTTTATACCTGGTTTTCGATGCAGGCATTCCCGAAATATTACAAAAGGAGCCTGAGGCGCTGTATTCTTTCTCGGCCGTTATCATGCTTGGAATCTTTGGAACGGCTGTGGCTTATATGCTGTTCAACAAGATGATAAAAATTACCAATCCGGTTTTTTCAAGCTCGGTTACTTACCTGGTTCCCATTGTGGCCGTCATGTGGGGAATCCTCGACGGCGAAAAGCTGCAGGGCATGCATTACCTGGGCGTATTGGTTATCATCCTGGGAGTGTTCATAGCCAACACCAGTAGAAAATCCTGAATAAACCGGAATCCCTGAAACTTTTCTCAAGTGGAAATCCGTTTATACCTTACAGGGTGATTGTTGTTAACTTAAACGAGGACCGATATGCGGTACTCCAGCAAGATTTCCGCTTATAATGCTGTCAAGACCATCAGCTCCAGGCAGGCGGCGAAGCAGGACCTTCATGCGGCCTGAGCAGGGTAATAGCGGGAAAATAGTTATCCATTAAGGTCCATTGTGTCCAACCGATTGTAAAAAAGATGTGTTATTAATAAATCCAGGCCCTTTGCAGTTATGCCAGAAACTAATGGAATAATAAAAATTGAATTTTATAAGAATAAATTGAACTTTATTAATATATTGGACGATTAAATAGTATTGAAACTAGTTTGTATATACCTCTATGAATGCTCAGCCCATATCGATACCTGACAATGAAGACCGCCTGAATGTAATGATGTTCAGCAACAACCCGGCGGAAATGTCGGTATATATGAACAACCTTTCCAATTTCAAGGGGGCAAAATTCAACCCTCATTTTCATTTCAGCCTCAGGTACAGGTATTTGAGGATGCTTGCCATGAAACCGGCATATATTCTGATCGATGATTTCTTTTCGAGGGAACAGATCAGGAAATTCATCCGCAAAGTAAGGAGGAATATAAAGACCCAGGAGATTCCAGTTGCCATTCTTAAAAGCCACAACACCCAGTTTTATGTCAACGATGTACAGGATTATATTCTGAAAGACAGTTTTACACCGGAACGACTGTTTCATTCCATCAGGAATTCAAGAAACATGCGGAAAGCGCAGATCATTCTTTATAAAACGTATAAAAAAAGCAAAAAACAGTATTTGAGTATTATAAGATCACTCCGAAATCTGTTTTAAAATTTATTTTATCATCCTCTTCAACCGGCAGATCTCAATTATACAACAAAATTATCCCCTCACGCATTTGAGAAAGGCTGTCTTCGTCCGGGAAATGAATTAATTCCAAATTTGGCTATTATAGTTTTTATAAAGAACCGAATTATTTAATTTCGGGCACCAAAAACGAACCGGTTTCATTCCGGGCAAGCCGGGAGAAGAGACACTTAAATAAGCTTTACATAAATGGCCTTACCAAAACAATATCAGCATCCTTACGAATTTGATCCGAAATATTCAAAAAGCGTTGCTTATTTCAGTATGGAATTCGCGATTCACCAGTCGCTGAAGACCTATTCGGGAGGGCTGGGTTTTCTTTCAGGTTCACACGTGAGGAGCGCCTATGACCTCAAACAGAATCTTGTCGGGATCAGCATACTGTGGAAATACGGTTATTACGACCAGGTGCGGAAGGGAGACCAGTCGATGGATGTCCTGTTTCAGGAAAAGACATATGGCTTCCTGGAGGAAACAAAGATCAAGTTTTCGATCGAGATCAACAACCACCCGGTCATCGTAAAAGCATATTTCCTGAACCCAAGGACTTTCGGCACAGTTCCGATTTTTTTCCTGACTACTGACGTCCCCGAAAATGATTATCTCGCGCGGTCAACTTCTTTCAAATTATATGACTCGGATCCTTCTGCCAGGATCGCCCAGTTCATATTGCTGGGTGTGGGCGGCGCCAGGCTCCTCGATGAGCTTGGTCACGATGTCGAAACCTATCACCTCAACGAAGCTCATGGTTTATCGGCCGCGTTCTACCTGTATAAAAAATTTGGAAATCTTGAAGAAGTAAAAAAACGTCTCGTATTCACCACGCATACGCCGGAAGAGGCGGGGAACGAAACCCATGATATCCGGCTTCTTGAAAAGATGGGATTTTTTTCCGCTATCCCGCACGCCGCGCTGGTAGAAATAACCGGCATAACCGATGAGGTTTTCAGTCATACCCTGGTTGCTTTGCGAATGGCGAATTCAGCCAATGCGGTATCGAGGAAACACGGAGAAATTGCCAATAAAATGTGGAAGGGGCATAAGGATGTATGCAAGATCATTTCCATCACCAACGCACAGAATAAAAAATACTGGGCCGACAAGATCCTGTATGAGGCGCTTGAGAAGGCTGACGACAATCTCCTGAGAAAGAGAAAGCTGCAAATGAAGGAAAACCTTTTCGAAGAAGTTGCCGATCAGCAGGGACAGCTCTTCAACAGGGAAACGCTTACCATTGTCTGGTCAAGACGTTACGCCGGATATAAAAGGGCCGACCTGATCACCCAGGATTCCGATCGTTTCCATAACCTGATCACCAGTAAAACCCGGCCGATCCAGATCATTTGGGCGGGGAAACCCTACCCGGTCGATTACAGTTCGATTAGTGTATTCAACCAGCTTGTGCATCTGAGCAAAAAATATCCCAATGTGGCCGTCCTTGTGGGTTACGAGCTTAAATTATCCAAGATCCTGAAGAGCGGAGCCGATATCTGGCTCAATAATCCGCGGATACCCCATGAAGCATCCGGCACCAGCGGCATGACGGCTTCCATGAATGGCGCGATCAATTTCAGCACTTACGACGGATGGATCCCGGAGTTTGCCAAGCATGGAGTTAATTCCTTTATCGTACCTCCTGTCGACCCGACCCTGCCTCTTCATCAGCAGGATCAGATCGATGCCCAAAACCTCCTTGATGTGCTG
>DATDPY010000510.1:0-4174 GCA_035292565.1 Cyclobacteriaceae bacterium
ACATCAATAACAGGATGGCCAGAATAAAATACTATTACGATACCGAATCCTGTAAATATGAGCGGATAAAAATCACTACCTGGGATATCATTTTGAACCTCCTGGGTTTTTTTGCTCTTGCTTTCGTTGTGTCAGTCGTTATCGTGATCATATTCAGCGCTTATTTTGAATCCCCAAAAGAAACAATGCTGAAAAAGGAAAACGAGGAAATGAGATATTATTATTCCCTGGTTGAAGAAGAGTTAAGAAGCATGCAATCGATGATGTCATCGCTTCAGAAAAGGGATGACAATGTATATCGCGTGATCTTCGAGGCCGATCCTATTCCCCCTTCCATCCGGCAGGCCGGTACGGGGGGATCGGAAAAATATAAAGAAGTAATTGAAAAGAATCTGGTAAACCAGGACCTGATCATATCCACACTTACCCGGGTCGATCAGTTGAAAAGGCAGATGTATATCCAAACCAAGTCCTATGATGAGATCCTGCAGCTTGCCAGGAATAAAACAAAACTTCTGGCGGCAATCCCGGCAATACAGCCCATTTCCAACAAGGAACTGACGCGGCTTGCATCCGGATTTGGAATGAGGATACACCCGATCTACAAAGTGCTTAAAATGCATTTTGGCATTGATTTTACCGCTCCCCGGGGCACACCCATTTATGCAACCGGCGACGGCGTGATTGAGAATGTAGTCAGGGAATTCGGCGGATACGGAAGGCAGATCGTCATAAACCATGGATTTGGATACAAAACTTTATATGCTCACATGGACCAATTCAATATCAAAGAAGGCGACAGGGTAAAAAGAGGCGATTGCATTGGTTTCGTGGGTAACTCCGGGCTCTCCACTGCGCCCCACCTTCATTACGAGGTATTTAAGGATGGGAAAAAGGTAAATCCGGTGCATTACTTTTTCCAGGATCTCACGCCTGAGGAATACGAAAAGATCCTGGAACTTGCATCCATCGAGAATCAATCCTTATCATAACGTTAAATTCAACTCAAAAAGAGGCTTTCATGGTGTGACTGTGAAAGCCTTTTTTTTTCCAAAAAAGTTTTTTAACAAGTTATGGCAATAGATTAATTTTTTTTTATTTTTGAAATTATTAATCGAAATCCATTTGTAACTTTTTATTTCTTAACTTATACACTTACTCATAGAAACAAACGTGCCGTATAAAGAAAAGGAAATAGAAAAAATATATTATTCAATCGGTGAGGTCGCTGAACTTATGGATGTCGCTCCTTCCTTAATTCGTTTCTGGGAAAGTGAATTCGATATAATCAAGCCGAAAAAAAACAGGAAAGGCAACCGCCAGTTTACACGGGAGGATATTGAAAACGTTAAACTTATATTTCATCTGGTTAAGGAGCGGGGGTATACGCTTCAGGGCGCCAAAGATCTGTTGAAAAACAATACGATCGTGTTAAAAGATAAAATGTCGACGATCGACTCATTGAAACGTGTAAGAACATTTCTATTAGAACTGAAAAACCAGCTTTTATGATGCAAATATGTTCGACCAGCAGCAACAAAAAATCTACCAGGCGGCAATATGGTTGATTCCGGGTATTGGGGACATTCTTACCAAACAATTAATCGCCTATTGCGGATCAGTTGAAGGGGTTTTCAAGGCAAATCTTAAAAAATTGATCCAGGTGCCGGGAATCGGTGAAAAAACCGCCCGGGAAATCCTCTCCAGGAATTCATTTGCAGCCGCGGAAAAATTGCTCCAGGCTTGTGAAAAAGCCCGGGTCACCCTCGTCCATTATGCCGATCCCGAATACCCCTCCCGATTCCGGCATATCCTTGATTCACCGGCTTTGCTTTTTATTAACGGCAACGCAGACCTTGAAAATGGGAAAACTGTTGCCATAGTCGGGACCAGGAAAGCAACCTTATATGGAAAACGGATCGTAGAGGAAATTATTGCCGGGCTTTCCGCCCATAAAGCCCTGATCGTAAGCGGACTCGCTTATGGGATCGACATCCATGCCCATAAGACTGCCCTCCAGCACAATATGTCAACCGTTGGGGTGATTGCCGGGGGGATCAATCGCCTATACCCTTCTTCTCACGCAGATACTGCAAGAAAAATGCTGGAAAGAGGAGGCATCATCGCCGAATACCCTCCCGATACCATGCCAGAGGCCCACCATTTCCCCGAAAGGAACAGGATCATTGCCGGTCTTGCCGATCTGACCATCGTTGTGGAGACAGGCTCGCCGGGAGGAGCTATGATTACGGCTGAATATGCCAACAATTACAACCGGGAGGTCTTCGCAGTACCCGGTAATATTCATGTCGTTAATTCGGAAGGCTGTAATAAGCTGATCAGGAACCATAAAGCCCACATTTATACATCCTTCCATGATATTGAATATATCATGAACTGGGATATATTAAAGCCAAAACCGAAAAATCAGGATGCAGCTTTTGAAGGATTGTCGGATTCTGAAAAAAATATTATGCAGGTTTTCAGGAATAATAATAATGAACTCCTCATCGATGAGCTGAGCTGGAAATCGAATATCCCGTTAAATCAGCTTGCCGGCCACCTGCTAAATCTTGAATTGCGCGGATTGGTTAAATCGCTTCCCGGAAAAAAATTCAGGCTATCGGTTTGAATAAAGAATTACGTTCTCTCATATCCCAGAATCGTGGCCAGCCATCGTTCCGTATCCACAAGGTTTTGGCCGATCCGTTTAGCATAATCCTCCACCTGGTCCCTGGCAATTTTGTTAATCCCGAAATATTTCGACTCAGGGTGGGCAAAATACCATCCGCTTACGGAAGCTGCCGGGTGCATGGCCAGGCTTTCCGTTAAGGTGATGCCGGTATTCTTTTCAGCATCGAGCAGTTGAAAAAGAATTGCTTTTTCCTGATGATCAGGACAGGCGGGGTAACCCGGTGCAGGCCTGATTCCGGAATAACCTTCCCGGATCAATTCTTCATAGGCAAGATTCTCGGAAGGATTATATGCCCAATATTTTTTTCTTACCTGGAGGTGCAGGTATTCCGCGAAGGCTTCGGCAAACCGGTCGGCAAGTGCTTTTAACATGATGGCCGAATAATCATCATGGTCATTCTCGAATTGCTTTACTGCCTCTTCGGCGCCCAGGCCGGCAGTCACCACGAAAGCGCCGATATAATCTTCCCGTCCCGAATCCTTTGGGGCAATGAAATCCGAAAGGCAAAAATTCGGCTGATCCGGGGCTTTTTTATTTTGCTGACGAAGGTGATGCAAATGCAATAAAGCCTTCGACCTGTCTTCTTCATAACCGTTAACCGCGGAGTTGTGGTAATGATATACTTCGATGTCGTCCATGTCGGAGTTGGCAGGATAAAAACCGATCACCGCATTGGCCCGCAACAACTTCCTGCTGATTATGGTATCGATCAGTTTTTTTGCATCGTTGAACAATTTCTGCGCTTCTTTCCCGGGTCCCGGGTCATCCAATATGGAAGGGTATTTCCCTTTCATCTCCCAGGCAATAAAGAAGGGTGTCCAGTCGATAAATGGAATGAGATCTTCGATCGGGAAATCTCTGAATGATTTCGTGCCAAGGAATTCTGGTTTTTTAATGGGAATTTCTCCCCAATTGCTCGAGTATTTCCTGTTCCTGGCCTCATCGAGGGAGATCAGGGTTTTAACCTGTTGTCTCTGCAGGTGTTCTTCTCTCAGTTTCCTGTACTCCGCCTTGGTCTTTTCCGAGAATTCCCTGGCCGTTTCGACAGTGCCGGAAATCAGGCTGCTGGCGACTGGAACGCTCCTTGATGCATCCAGAACATGGATGACGGGTCCCTGGTAACAGGGATCAATCCTGACGGCTGTATGGATCCTTGAAGTTGTAGCTCCCCCGATCAGAAGCGGCAGGGATAATTTCCTACGCTCCATCTCTTTTGCCACATAGGTCATTTCTTCCAGGGAAGGCGTGATCAGTCCGCTCAGGCCGATAATATCCACCTTTTCATCTTCCGCAGTTTTCAATATTTTTTCCATGGGCGTCATGACCCCAAGGTCGATGATCTGGAAATTATTGCAGGAGAGTACAACGCCCACAATATTCTTGCCGATGTCATGCACATCGCCTTTTACCGTGGCCAGAAGGATCTTTCCTGCTTTCTTCGACACGCCTCCCTTGTTTTCTTTCTCGATGAAAGGCACA
>DATDPY010000511.1:0-8904 GCA_035292565.1 Cyclobacteriaceae bacterium
GGCATACACTTCGACGCCCAGGATATGCGAAACATGGGCGGACTGCGTTCCAGGATGCCCCTTGTCTTTATTTCTTTCCTGCTTTGTGCGGCGGCATTGGCTGGCCTCCCGCTATTTTCGGGATTCCTTTCAAAGGATGCAATACTTTCCGGGGCCATGGCATGGGCGGGAAGCCATGGAGGAAGCGGCTTCCATTTCGGCTGGTTTATTCCGATCGTTGGATTCCTGACGGCATTATTGACGGCATTTTATATTTCCAGGGCTGCAATATTGACTTTTTTTGGAGATTTCCGCCTGCTGAAAAAGTTCCCCGGGCAAAGCGAATTGATCAGTCAGTTGCGCCAGCGTCCGCGTGTTGCCGGAATTCCCGTCCTGATCCTTGCCGTTCTTTCCGGAGGAATATTTTTTTCGGTCAACCCATTATATTCAGGTTCAAGCTGGCTGCTGGAAGGAATCCGGGCCGGGACCGGAAATATCGTTGCAACTTCTTCCCTTGTATTCAGCAATATAATATCTCATGGTTCGGAAAATTTTCATCTGGTTACGGCTATATTATCAGCCCTGATCTCCATCGCCGGGATTGGCGCCGGATTTTTGATCATCGGCAGAAAGAAATTCCTTGTCCGGTATCACTTAACCTCCCTGCCTGGAAATTTTGTAGGAGGACTCAGTTATAATAACTGGTACCTCGATTTGATTTATGAAAAGATATTTGTCAGACCATTTACCCGGATCGCTTTTGCGAATGCCTGGTTCGACAGAGTTATCATTGATAAACTTGTTGATCTTGTTGGCATAATAGGCGTTATTTCGGGGCATATTATCGGCTGGTTCGACAAGACCTTTATTGATGGTTTGGTAAACGGCTTCGCATCCATGGCCGGACGAGCTGGAAATATTGCCAGGTCGATCCAGTCAGGGAAGATCCAGAGTTATTATGTCTGGACGGTGACCGCTTTGATCCTGATTATCTTATGGTGGCTGATATAATGATGAATATATGATTTTAACGCTGATCGTATTTATCCCTCTTGTTTTCATGGTAATCGTTCTGCTTGTTCCGCAAAGGGGGGATAAAACATACCACATGCTGGCCATAGTTTCATCCGGCCTCCAGCTTTTGCTGACCGCGGCCGGACTGTTTCAATTCAAATCGGGTCCGGGATCCCCACCGGGGATAAATAGCGAAACTGCATTTCAACTGGTCGAGAAAGCATCCTGGATAAGGATTGACCTCGGAGGTTTCGGCATTCTTAAAATTGACTATTTCATGGGGCTCGACGGGATCAGCATGCCGCTGGTCCTAATGTCGGCCGTGGTGATCTTTATCGCATCCGTTTCATCCTGGACAGTGGACCGCAAAACGAAAGGATATTTCGCCCTCTTCCTTTTATTAAGTTCCTCGGTTATGGGATGTTTTATGGCCCTGGATTTTTTCCTGTTCTACCTGTTCTTTGAATTCATGCTGCTTCCCATGTACTTTCTGATCGGCATCTGGGGAGGGCCAAGACGCGAATACGCATCCATCAAATTCTTTCTTTACACCCTGCTTGGATCGGTGCTGGTTCTGGTAGTGATGATCGGCCTTTATATTTCAACCTATGATCCCGTCGATACCGGCATAAAGGCGGGGCTGATCACGGGAAATAAAAATGTTGCGGAGGAAACGCTTGCAGGTATCAGGGACAAGGTTGAAACCGGCGAGATCGGCCCTGATAATATCGTAAGGACCTTCAATATAATAACCATGATGGAGGCATCGAATTATTTGCCGGATAGCGTACTGAATGTCGGCAATTCCCGCCGGATCCTCGGCGTTTCACCACGCCTGCTTGCATTTCTTTTTCTTTTAATTGGATTTGCCATAAAGCTTCCTTCTGTTCCGTTTCATACCTGGCTGCCTGATGCGCATGTGGAAGCGCCAACTCCGATCTCGGTCATCCTCGCAGGCGTCCTGTTAAAGATCGGGGGATATGGTATTATCCGCCTTGGATACGGGATATTCCCGGAAGGCGGCTTGCATTTTTCCATGCTCATCGCGGGGCTGGGTGTCGTTTCGATCATTTATGGGGCCTTCAATGCCATGGCCATGAAAGACCTGAAAAAACTTATCGCATATTCTTCGGTATCGCATATGGGATTCGTTTTTCTCGGCCTGGCAGCATTTACGGTCGAAAGCATCCATGGAGCGGTTTTCCAGATGGTCAGCCATGGTATCCTCTCAGCCATGCTTTTCCTGATTGCCGGCGTCATCTATGACCGAACCCACGACAGGCTCATCGAAAATTACTCCGGGCTTGCAAATAAGCTGCCTCAATATACGGCGGTTGTGGTCGTTGCGTTCTTTGCCTCTCTGGGCTTGCCAGGATTATCCGGATTCATCGGGGAACTATTCGTATTCCTGGGTTCATTTAATTCGGAATCCGTGAATAACCTGGTACCGAGGTGGCTCCCCGTCGTGGCTACCTCCGGGATCCTGATCGGGGCAGGATATTTCCTGTGGACACTGCAAAGAATGTTTTTCGGGAAATTCTGGACCAGGGAACCGGAATGGGAAATGAAATTGGCCGATTTGAATTTGAGGGAAAAATCCATGTTCATACCCCTGATCATGATCACCTTCGTAATGGGATTGTTCCCGTCACTGGTTACGAAACTGATGGAAAGTTCGGTAGCCGCCATGGTCAACGACCTTTACCATACGGGGTTGAAAAACCTCGAAACGATTACCGGATTATATAATAACTGATTTTGGCAGGCACAGCACATATAATCCGGGAGATCCTGAACAGCACGGGGGCTATAATACCCGAGACGGTTATCGCCCTCATGATACCGTTCATTCTGCTGGCCGACCTGTTCATTTTCAGGAAACAGAAATTTTTCTTTACGATTATCATGTTATTCGGGCTGGCGGTTACTTCCTGGTTTTTATTTGTCGAGGCAGGATGGGCCGGAGGTGAAAAATATACAGGCGCCTTTTCAGGGATGATCCGCATCGATGGAATTGCCCTGGTTTTCAAAATTCTCTTTGTCCTGTCGGGCTTCCTGTTTGTATTTTTATCACTGGTTGAATCGAAACCGGGGAAATTCCACTCTGAAGCAGAATACTTTATCATTTTCCTTGGAATTCTTCTGGGTGCAATGCTGATGGTGATGTCATCCAGCCTTATGATGGTATATATTTCTATTGAACTGGTATCCCTGTCTTCTTACATGCTATCCGTCTTTAATTTCGACAGGAAAAGTGTTGAGTCAGGCTTGAAATATATTTTGTTCGGCGCTGTTTCCAGCGCATTCATGCTTTACGGGATTTCACTGCTTTATGGTTTTACCGGCACCCTGAATATATTTTCCGGTGAATTTATCGATAAGATAATCGCGGTGCCTCCATTTCCTGCATTCATGGCCTTAATGATGATTTTTTCCGGATTGTTGTTTAAGATGGCTGTGGTGCCATTCCATATTTGGACCCCTGATGTCTACGAAGGTGCGCCGGTATCCCTCATCGCATTCTTTTCCATTGTACCCAAGCTTGCCGGACTTGTAATTTTCGGCCGGTTATTTTATTTATTGAACTCACTGCCTGGAAATATTGAATGGGTTACGGTGTTTGGATTTTTAGCAATCATTACCATGTTTATCGGAAACCTGGCAGCTCTCCGGCAAAACGATCCGAAGCGAATGATGGCTTATTCTTCCATTGCACATTCCGGATACCTCATGGTAGGGATCATTGCCATGAATATCCTGGGCCTGCAGTCTGTGGCGATCCATGCTTTCGTATATCTGGTAATGAATTTTCTTGTATTTCTGATCATAGAAATCCTGACGCCCCCCCGAGGGCCGGCATCCATTCCTGAATACAGCGGTTGGTTCAGGCATGTTCCTGTACTCGCAGTGCTCTTGCTGGTAGGATTTATATCCCTTACAGGCCTGCCTCCGACCGGCGGGTTTACATCAAAAATGATGTTGTTCTCATCCGCCTGGTACTCTTATGCCGAGGGTGAAAACAAAATCATGCTGTGGCTTATCATCCTGGGCTTGCTGAATACGGTGATTTCACTGTTCTATTACCTCCGGATCCCTTATTATATGATATTCAGGGAGGCGACTAATGCCCCAATCCAGGTTCCACCGCAGCGAAATGGGTTTATCGGGCTTGGGATTTTTCTTGCAGCGCTCATAATAATCGTATTCATTAAACCTGATTGGTTGGCGGATATGCTGAATAGTCTTAATTTTACATACCCGGAAATCACCGAATGAGCGATTTTATTGGACATGAATGCGGAATAGCGCTGATCAGGTTAAGACGACCTCTTCAGTACTATATTGAGAAATATGGGACGCCCACCTACGCGGTAAATAAATTGTATCTGCTGATGGAAAAACAGCATAATCGTGGGCAGGACGGCGCCGGGGTGGCCAATATTAAGATTGAAGTTTCACCCGGATCGCAGTATATAAGCCGGTATCGCTCCATAACTGAACAGCCGATCGCCGATATATTCCGGAAAGTCACTAAAAAATTTCGTAAAGTCCTGAAAAACAAGCCGCAGTATTATTATGATGCCCACTGGCTGCAGGACAATGTTTCATTTACCGGTGAACTGTGGCTCGGTCACCTCAGATACGGCACACATGGCGATAACAGCATCGACAGTGTTCACCCCATGATCCGTCAAAATAACTGGAGGAGCAGGAATCTTGTCATTGCCGGAAATTTCAATATGACCAACGTCGATGAATTATTCGATAAGCTGGTAAACCTGGGTCAGCATCCAAGAGAAAAGGTTGATACTGTGACGGTTATGGAAAAGATTGGTCATTTTCTCGACCAGGAGAACCAGTCGATTTTTGATAAATACAAGGATAATTTTACCAACCAGGATATTTCCGAATTAATCGAAACCGAGCTCGACATGTCAAGGGTTCTGGAACGTTCCTGCAAGGATTTCGATGGCGGCTATGCCATGGCAGGATTGGTGGGGCATGGGGCTGCCTTCGTTGCCAGGGACCCGAACGGTATCAGGCCTGCTTATTATTTCGCTGATGACGAGGTTATTGTGGTCGCTTCCGAAAAGCCCCCGATAAAAACGGCCTTTAATGCTGAATACAAGGACATTTATGAGATCCCGCCCGGGCATGCCCTGGTAATTTCCAAAGACGCCAAATACAGCATTTCAAAAATCACTCAGCCGGGCGAAAAAAAATCATGCAGTTTCGAAAGGATTTATTTCAGCAGGGGCACAGATCCTGATATTTATAATGAACGGAAAATGCTGGGCAAACTTTTGCTGCCTCAAATCCTGAAGGCAGTTAATTTTGACCTTAAAAATACGGTCTTCTCCTATATCCCCAATACTGCTGAAACAGCCTTCCTTGGCTTATTATCGGCCCTGGAAGAATATCTGATAGCCATCAGAAAGGATGTTTTTATCGACGGTAAGCCCCACATCGATTCTAAGGAAGAATTGCTTTCATTCAGGCTGCGGGTGGAAAAGCTGGTAACCAAAGATGTTAAGATCCGCACTTTCATAACCGACGACGAACACCGGTCCGACCTGGTAGGACATGTATATGACACCACCTATGAGGTTATCCGTAAGGGAAAGGATACGATCGTCATTCTTGATGACTCTATTGTAAGGGGTACGACGCTTGAAAAGAGCATCTTAACCCTTCTGGATAAGATTGAGCCTAAAAAAATCGTGATAGTGTCATCCGCTCCCCAGATCCGGTATCCGGATTGTTATGGGATCGATATGTCCAGAATGAAGGACTTCATTGCCTTCAGGGCATTGCTTGAGTTATTGAAACAAACGAACAGGGATCATCTGCTCGATGAAGCTTATGAAAAGGCAAAAGCCTCCCAGGAACTTGATATCGTCCCAAACTATGTACAGGAGCTTTACGATCAGTTTACCGAGGAAGAATTAAGCGCCAAAATTTCAGAAATTGTTACACCAAAAGGCATGAAGTCTGAAGTTCAGATTGTATACCAGACTGTGGAAAATCTGCATAAAGCCTGTCCGACCCATATGGGAGACTGGTATTTCACCGGCAGTTACCCGACTCCGGGCGGTAATAAGGTAGTGAATAAGGCCCTGGTAAACTACATGGAAGGCCTGGGCATCCGGGCTTATTGAATTATCATTATCCACACCTTTACCAGCTTTTTTAAATCCTTATATCAGGAATTTGAGAATCCCGCGGGGCAGGGGAGAAAGTATTTTTCAATCGCTGGGGATTTGTCTTGATCTTTGATATTTACATTTCATTGCAATTACCATATTTTATTTTTCTGGGGTGAGCGGGGATTATTTTGAAACAAATCGTCCGAGGCAAGAAAACAAATAAAATGACGTCATCGGACGGCTGCCGAGGGGATCAGCCAGCGGGCGATCCGGGGTCTCCCATTGCGAGTAATATGTATTTTTTGTAAATATCTATGGGAAACCCCGACCTTCCTGTCTGAATCAGGTCATCGTGCGAAACTCCTCGGAAACTGGGGTTGACATTTCATTTATTTTGTAGTTTTTCAAGGGAGAATTAGTTTCGATGAAGTTCCGTTAAATCGATAATATAATAATGACATCATCCCCAGGCCAGATATCGCAAGGAACGACCAGCGCATGACCCCTGCCTGCCCTTTGGCCTACGCGCTTGGCAGATGGGGTCACCCATAGTGAGTAGATAGTAATTATTATAAAAATAACCTCAGTGGATATCAACGGGGGACCCCGGCTCAGGGGCCGGGGATGACGATTCTTATTTTATATAGTGTTTCAAGGTGGGGATGGAACAACGAAATTCGTTTAACTATAATATAATTATGCCGTCATCCTCGGGCTTGCCCGCCGCCAACTGGCCATAAGGTGGCAGGCGGGTTTTCAGGCTTTCACTCAAGGCCGGCCGGAGTCAGGGAGTTACGTTTCTTTTTTAACTTGTTTTCAAGGGTGAGGTGGAATTATCCGGATACTGATTTTAATTTATTATTTTCTAATGTTCTATCCGTCAAGGAATGTAAGATTCTAGGCAAAATATTGAAAGGGACTCATAATATACCCTGATTCCTTACAAAAAATTAGTTTAGCCCAAGAATCTAAAAATAATCAAATTATTTATTGCTTTAATATTATGCGGTTTTTATCTTGCGAGCTTATGCAAAATATGTTTTCATTACAAATGTAAGGTTTGACAGCTTTTTAGAATGTCTCAGCGATCGTTTGAATGGAGAGAAATTGAAACATTATACATTCATAAATTCTACCCTTATGCGATTATTTAAGTTCATTTATTTTATCGGTGCCATAAGTATCGGCCTGAATCTGACAATAATATCCGGGGCAATGGCCCAGGATACGTCAGAGGGGGGCACCGATACCCGTGCTCCATCGGATAAGAATTTCCGGTGGGGAATTAAAGCTGGGACCACCTTGAACCAATTCAACCAATCGGGGTTGACCATTGGCTTTAACGGAGGTGGGTTTGCCAAATATTATCTGATCCCACTGCTTGATATACAGGCAGAGTTGCTGTACATGATGCAGGGAAGCGGGAGAGATAACTACACGCGGTCCTTTTCGGCCGTTGGTGGGAATGTTGCATATATCACCTATATGAACCGTGCGGTGAGTTTTCAGAGTGTGGAGATTCCCCTGCTGGCTGTCCTTAAACTGGGCTCTATCGAAGGGATGATCAATCCTAAAGTTTTGCTGGGCGGATCGTATGGATATTGTTTCGCCGCCTTCGAACGCCACGACAAGCTTTATGCCTTCACCAATGGAACGGAAGGAATCGTTGGAAACGAGATCGAAAATGTGGGCGGAGAATATGAGCAGCATCAGTTTGATGCCATCGGCGGATTTGGATTGGATTTCAACCTATCCGGCGGCAAACAGTTCATTTTCGATGTGAGGTATAATTATGGGTTGAATGATGTCAACCTGTTCAAATCTTCCTATGTGGGAGGAGCCTTATATCAAAATACCCTGAGTATCAATTTCGGTTACGCATTTTAATCAATCATTCATAAAATTCATTTAACCATGAAAACCAAGAAGTTATTGTATTTAATAAGCGGGATTGTGATGTCCGCTTTTCTCGTCTTTTCCTGTAAGGACGATTTCACGGAAGAAGATTTTCTGTTAATGCAGCAGGAAATGTCCCAGCAGGATTTTCAGAACCGCCTGCAGGAATTATTATACCAGGCGCAACTGGCTAAAACCAGTGATTCAGCCATGGCCGTATTGCAGAATATGCTCAGCAAAGAGCTCTGGATGTTCCAGGATTCGACGGCATATGCCAAACAGTTGGATCAGTTAAGGAACGCAGGGTTGCTGTTGTCATGGACGATCCAGGTTCAGGATAACCGGACTCCTGTTGACAGCGTGGATGTTAATATCCTCACCGCAGATATTGATCAGGGACGGACATTATCGGCTGTGACGGATGCCAACGGTTATGTAACATTTATGGACGTAACTGTGGGCAGAAATCTGGTTAGATTAAATAAAACAGGCTATTTCAGCGCTAATGTTGCGGTGGAATTTACCACAAATACCATTCAACAGACTTACGCTGCAACTTATAATAATATTGTTATCCGAAGACAGGAATCTTCAATACTACCAATATTTTCATCTACCTCTACGGAAACCGCCACAATCACCGGCCTGGCCACCATTGATCTCGACCTGACCAACAATACAAGGGAATTTGCTCCTGCCGGCACCACCGTGAGGGCAAATATCTCTGATGCATTGCAGGATTATGACCTGATTTATCCGGACACTTATCCGGATGATTATACCGGAGGGGATGCAATCTTAAGTCAGACCCAACGGGTTATCAATTATAACATCGAAGGGGGGCCGAATGTCGGCGTTGGAACAGTTG
>DATDPY010000512.1:0-7147 GCA_035292565.1 Cyclobacteriaceae bacterium
GGTCATTGGTAAAGATCATATTCAAAGATCAAGTTTAAGTAATTTCCCAAACGGTATTTTAGCGATATATTCCATTAACTGATCTTCTTTACCGCCAAATCCGAACTTATCCAGCCGCGCATGCGCAATTCCCGGCTTCAGGCTGAAATATCCGATAAGTGTGAAATTATCATCCCTGAGTTGGATATAGTCCGGGATTTTCTTTTTTCCTTTTACTTTGATGATATACAATTAACCGTTTAACTTTTTATAATCCGAGAGGAACTTTTCGAGGCCCTTGTCGGTCAGCGGGTGATACAACAATCCCATAATTGCGTTCAACGGGCAGGTTGCAACGTCGGCACCCAGCTCTGCGCACCGGATAACATGGTTCACGTTTCGGAGCGATGCGGCCAGCACTTCGGTCGCGAAGCCAAAGTTCCGGTAAATTTTTACGATCTGTTCGATAAGGACCATCCCATCGTGCCCGGAATCATCAATCCTGCCTATGAAAGGAGAAACGTAATTGGCCCCTGCCTTGGCCGCAAGAATTGCCTGCCCTGCAGAAAATACCAGGGTGCAGTTGATCCTGATCCCTTCGCTGCGCAATTTTTTAATTGCCTTAACGCCTTCCTTGATCATGGGCACTTTCACGACGATCTTATCATCAATCTTGGCCAGAACACGCCCTTCTTTAATAATTCCGTCAAAATCTGTTGAAATAACTTCTGCGCTCACCCGGTCCTCTACGAGGTTGCAGATGGCCTTATAATGCGCTTTGATATTTTCATCACCTTTGATCCCTTCTTTAGCCATCAGGGAAGGATTCGTGGTTACGCCATCCAATACGCCCAAATCGTGTGCTTCTTTGATCTCTTTGAGGTTTGCAGTATCAATAAAGAATTTCATGGTTTTGTAGGTTTAACGCTAAAGATGGGAAAAGAATAGGAAATAAAAAAATGGCAAATCGTATATCGCACCGCTACAACCGCCTACCCTTGCTTCCTTTCGGACCTGGGGGGGTTCGGCAGGAGCTGGTCGTATAGATTTGCCGTTACAAAATTAGGGATTAATAAGATCAATTCTATATAAAAGATCAGGTATTATATTTCCTTGGGGTCGATGTTAGTCCTGACGGAGAAAGATAAGGAGGTGTTGAGGAACTGGTGAACCCTTAGCTGGGATTCTGGGGAATATCGGATGGGTTATTCGTCGAGATCGTCGAAGTTGGGCTCTTCGCTGTAATCTTCGTAAGCCTCGTCTTCGTTATAATCTTCCATCCATTCAATATTCTCAAGATCGTTCAGCTCATTCTCATTCCATTCAAACTCCTCGGTGGTCTCATCCTCAAAGGAATCATCCGTAAACGATTGTTCATCAAAATCATCATCGGGATTTTGATCATCCTCGTCATCATAGAAATCCTCTTTCATAGTATATCTGGTTTATCGGAAGAATATCATACCAAATCTATTAAAAATACGGATATCATTTCCAAATGTTTTTTAAAATTAATTATTGTTATTTAAGCATTAATAAGCATCTTTGCGGCTCTAAGTAAATATAATTCATGGGAAAAGGCGACAAAAAAACAAAGCGTGGTAAAATCTGGTTGGGAAGCTTTGGAGTTTCACGACCAAAAAAGTTAAAAAACAAAAAATCATCCATGCGAAGCCCGGAAGCAGCAAAGGAACAGGTGAATCCGGTCCAGAAAAAAGCTGATAAAAAGAAATAATCCTGTTCCTCCCCGAATCATCCTGGTTTTCATAATCTACAGATCCTCCCCGGCTGTTTTTTGAATCGTGTTTATTTTTATTACTTTACGCGTATAACCCGAGATCATGGCCGTCTTCGTAAAGGAGGTCCTCAATAAGAAATTACTCAGAGAATTCATTTACCTTCCGGCCAGACTCCATAAAGGACATTCAACGTGGATCCCCCCGATCTATACTGATGAATGGAGTTTTTATGATCCCCGTAAGAATAAAGCTTTTTCCTATTGCAATACGATCCTCGGACTGGCATATGATCGTGGTAAAACTACCGGAAGGATCATGGGCATCATTAACCAGCGCTACAACGCCATTCATAATGAGAATTTTGCCCGGTTTGAATTCTTAGATTGTATCAACGACCAGGAAACGGGGCATGCCCTGGTATCTTTTATATATGAGTGGGCGAGGCGGCAAGGGATGAGTAAACTGGTTGGCCCGCTCGGCTTCTCCGACAAGGAACCCCAGGGATTCCTCATTTCGGGATTCGAACACAGGGCAATCCTGGATTCACCATGTAATCATCCCTATATGATCGATATCATTGAAAGGGAAGGATTTATTAAATTCAGGGACCTTGGGAATTACCTGATTGAGATACCCGGCCGGATGCCTGAATTATTCGAAAGGATCTACCATTCGGTGATGGCTAAAAATAATCTGTATATAAAAGAATTCAGAAAAAAGAAGGAGCTGAAACCTTATATCATCCCGGTCTTGCGCCTGATGAACGAAACCTATATGCCGATTTACGGCTTCTTGCCCCTGGAGGAAGATGAGATGCTCGAATTGGCTCGCAGGTATATTTCGGTCCTTGATCCTGATTTTATAAAGCTGGTTATGCATGAAAATTCGGTAGTAGGATTTGCAATTTCGATCCCCGACATCAGCGAAGGTTTGAAAAGATCAGGGGGATATTTATTTCCGGTGGGCTTGTTTTATATTCTCAGGTCTTTAAAAAAGTCCGACAAGCTGGTGGTATTTCTGGGGGCGATAAAACACGGATACAGGGGCAAGGGAATTGATGCCGTGCTGGGCGTGAAAACATTCGAGACGGCAATTCGCAGGGAGATGAAATACATTGAAAGCCACCTCATCCTCGAAACCAATGTAAAAATGATCGGGGAGGTTGAGAAAGCCGGTGGCAAACCTTACAAGAAATTCAGGATTTATCAGAAAGACATAGGCTGACAGGTGTTTGATAACCCAATACGGGTATTTGCGGCAACCCGGTCTCGGGATTAAGAGGATTCGCCGGTAACTTTACTTTTGTCCGTAATAAGCCCCATCTCCATGTTTTCTTTTGAAATGCTTATCAATCAGTGATGGTTTTAAGCGGGGCGCATCGGGATTGATCCTAAAAGTCAGCCAGGCCATCCTGGCGATTTCCTCAAGGACGGCGATATTATATACAGCCTTTCCGGCAGAATTTCCCCATGCAAATGGGCCATGATTCGATACCAGCACCATTTCTGCGTCGTTGGCAGAAAGGTTCCGGTCGCGGAAACATTTTACGATCTGCTTCCCCGTTTCCATTTCATAATCAGCATCGATTTTTTCATCCGCCAGGACTGGCGCACAAGGGATGTCGCAGGGGAGGTAATCGGCATGGGTTGTTCCCAGAATTGGGATATCTTTTTGAGCCTGGGCCCAGGCCACTGCGTAAGTGGAATGTGTATGTGCAATGCCGGTAATTAAAGGCCATTCACTGTACAGGACGGCATGGGTTCGGGTATCGGATGATGGATTCAACTTTCCCTGGATCACCTTGCCGTTGAAATCAACCACCACCATATCGCCTGGTCTTAACTCGTCATAGGGAACCCCGCTCGGTTTTATTGCGAAAACTTTTTCCGACTGGTCCGCTGCACTTACATTCCCAAACGTAAATATTACCAGCCCGAGCCTTGGCAACTGCTTGTTGCTTTCATAACAGGCTTCTTTCAATTCATCGTACTTCCCCATCAAACTTTGTTTTTTTCAATGACGGATCCCAGGAGATTATAATGATGGTAAAGATCATTATAGGCTTTTACATTGGCCTTCACCGGGCGGTACTCCTTGTCAAACCCGTTGCCCATCGCTTTTTGTGCTGCCTGAACATTCCTGTAAATTCCGGCTGCTGTGGCGGCGAGCATGGCAGCTCCCAGGGCGGGCGTCTGTTCCGATTTGGCCACCTTGATGGGCATATTCAGGACATCTGCCATCACCTGCATGACGAAGGGTGATTTTTTTGCCACTCCTCCCAGGGCGATAACTTGTTTGATTTCTACACCTTCTTCCCGGAACCTGTCAACGATTTTCCTGGATCCGAAACAGGTGGCCTCAACCAGGGCCCTGAATATCCTCGGTGCGTCGCTTCCCAGGCTCAGTCCGGTTATGGCGCCTTTCAGGCTTTGATCGGCATAAGGGGTTCTGCGGCCATTGAGCCAGTCGAGTGCAATGATGCCCGATTCACCTATGGGAATATCAGCGGCATGTTCGGCAAGTATCCTGATCATCTTGTCCCGGGTTTCATGGATCAGTTTTTCCCGGGTGGAACTGTTGATCACTTTTGATTTGGAAATGATGTTTTCCAGCGGCCATTCCAGCAGTTCCCTGAACCAGGCATACACATCGCCGAATGCAGATTGACCGGCTTCAAGACCAAGCATTTCCGGTATGATGGAGCCGTTTACCTGGCCGCAAATTCCACCAACGAGTTTTTCTCCTTCAGTGTTCAATGGAGTGACCAGCATGTCGCATGTGGAAGTGCCCATGACTTTGCTCAGGGTAAATTCCTTTACTTCACCACCCAGTGCGCCGGCATGGGCATCGAAGGTGCCGACACTGACGACAACATCCGGTGACAGGCCCAGCCGTTTTGCCCAGCTTTCGGTGATCGTTCCTGCCGGGATATCCGATGTATAAGTTTCCGTGTAGAGCTTTTCCCTCAGATCCTTCAATCTTGGATCCAGCTTTACCAGGAATTCCTCCGGCGGCAAACCCTTCCATTCTTTATGCCACATAGCCTTATGGCCTGCCGCACAACGGCTGCGCTTCATCTTCAAGGGGTCGAGGTTCCCGGTTAACAAGCCCGGGATCCAGTCACAATGTTCAACCCACGAATAAGCGCTGTTCATCACTGCAGGATCTTCCCTAATGATGTGGAGTATCTTTGCCCAGAACCATTCGGAGGAATATACCCCACCTTCATACTTTGTGAAATCTTTACCGCCCCAGGTTCTTGCGGCCTGGTTAATCTCCTCGGCTTCCTTATTGGAGGTATGGTCCTTCCAGAGGATAAACATGGCATTCGGATTTTCTTCAAATCCTTTGACAAGCGACAGAGGTGTTCCCGTATGATCCACGGGCACAGGGGTTGACCCGGTCGTGTCAACGCCGATCCCTCTGATATTCCCGGCATTGCTTTTACCGGCCATCACTACCACGTCCCTGATCGTTTTCTCAAGGCCTTCAATATATTCCAGGGGATGCTGCCGGAACTTATTCCTGGCAGGATCACAATACATTCCCTTTTTCCACCATGGGTATTCGTACACACTCGAAGCAACTTCTTTGCCGTTGGAAGCATCGACAAGCAGGGTCCTTACAGAATCAGTACCGAAATCCAATCCGAGCACCAGGTGGGTAAGAGCCATAGATTTAATAATTAAAAGAAGGATTCAATTTAGAAAATTAAATTCTCTTAAGCCAAAAATTAAGTCCGAATACAATTACCCAGAGTCCCATAGCGATCAACGAATATTCCAATGAATAATAAGGCGTTCGAAGACTGATATAAAATGCAACCAGGGAAAGGACCAGAAGTATCCAAACCGATATTTTCACGACTCGTTTTAAAAGGTACCTCTTCGTTTCATTCATTTCGTTTCCGTTAGGCCTTTGAGGCGGCTGCACTTTAAATTCCCGAATTACTGCCAACCTGTCACAATTATACAGAAATATTGTTCATATTCTGTCATGGAATAATATTTGCTTTCCGTCATAAGGAATATAAATCTACCCCTTATGCCAGAGAAAGGAACACTGTCAATCCATACGGAAAATATCTTTCCGATAATTAAAAAATTCCTCTATTCAAACCATGAGATCTTCCTGAGGGAACTGGTATCCAATGCCATCGATGCTACACAAAAGATTAAAAGGCTTGCGTCGATTGGGGAATTCCAGGGCGAACTTGGAGACCAGAAAGTAAAAATTACTGTCAACAAGAAATTGAAGACGATTACCGTCAGCGATTATGGAATTGGAATGAGTGAGGATGAGGTGAAAAAATACATTAATCAAATCGCTTTTTCCGGGGCAACGGAATTTATCGAGAAATTCAAGGATAAGGGTAACGAAAACCAGATGATCGGGTTTTTCGGCCTGGGATTTTATTCCTCATTCATGGTTTCCGATAAGGTGGAAATCAACTCGAGGTCATACCGGGATGGAGCGGAGGCAATCCACTGGGAATGCGACGGGTCGACCGAATTTGAGATCGGACCGGCAGTAAAAAAAGAAAGAGGCACAGACGTTATACTCCATATCAATAAGGAGAATGAAGAATTCCTGGAGGATCAGCGCATTCATCAACTGCTCGAAAAGTATTGCAGGTTCCTCCCTGTCCCGGTTGTATTTGGGGAAAGCGAAGAAACCGAAAAAGACGAATCAGGAAAGGAACGAAAGGTTAAAAAGGAGAATGTCATTAATGATACGCATCCGTTGTGGACGCGCAATCCTGCTGACCTGAAAGATGACGACTATCTTGGATTTTATCGTAAGCTATATCCATTTGCGGAGGATCCGTTATTTTGGATACATCTCAATGTGGATTATCCCTTTAACCTGACAGGAATACTATACTTCCCAAAAATAAAAAACGACTTTGAGCTGAACCGGAATAAGATTCAATTGTATTCCCGGCAGGTGTTTATCACCGACGAGGTAAAAGATGTTGTTCCGGAATTCATGATGATGCTGCATGGTGTTCTTGACTCTCCTGACATTCCCCTGAACGTTTCCAGGAGCTTTCTCCAGTCCGATACCAATGTTAAAAAAATCAATACCCACATTACCAAGAAGGTTGCCGATAAGCTCTTCGAGCTTTTCGAAAAAGACCGTGAAGGATTTGAGAAAAAATGGGATGATATCGGAGTCTTTGTGAAATTCGGCATGATCGCAGATGAGAAATTTTATGAAAAGGCGGCCAAATTTGCTCTCCTCAAAAACACTGAAGGCAAATATTTTACGCTTGAGGAATATAAAGAACTGATCAAATCCAATCAGACGGATAAGAATAATATTGTGGTCCATTTATATACAACCGATCCGGCAAAACAGGATGGATTTATTCAATCGGTCAGGACCCGGACCTATGATGTGGTTGTTATGGACAGCGTCCTCGACAG
>DATDPY010000513.1:0-3232 GCA_035292565.1 Cyclobacteriaceae bacterium
GATGAGTTTGAAGGCACCGGTTTCGATACATCAAAGTGGTTCCCCAATAACCCGACCTGGAAAGGAAGACAACCTGCATTTTTTTCCAAAAATAATGTTGCCCAAAGTGATGGGAGGCTGAACCTTACCATGCGAAGGGAGGATCCACCGGAGGGACTCAAATCGGATGGCTATCATACATTTACCACGGCGGCCGTTCGAAGCAGGTATAAGGTTAAATACGGATACTTTGAAGTGAAGGCGAAAGCCATGAATTCCAAAGGCGGAAGCGCGTTCTGGTTTTTTGATCAGACGAAAAGCCTCTGGACCGAGATCGACGTTTTTGAGATCTGCGGAAAAGGAGAACGTGAAAACCAGTATAACATGGCCGCTCACGTATTTTATACTCCCCTGCAAAAGGAGCATTGGGCCAGGGGTGACGAATGGAGAGCCCCATACCGTTTCGCTGACGACTTCCATGTTTTCGGTCTGGAATGGACGCCTTATGTGATCCGGTGGTATGTGGATGGCGATTCAGTAAGAACATTGGAAAATACGCATTGGCATCAGCCGCTGACTATGAACTTCGATAGCGAGACCTACCCGGACTGGTTCGGCCTGCCCGATGAGAAAGATTTGCCGTCAACATACTCAATTGAATATGTGCGTTCCTGGAGATATAAGTCCGCCGATTGGATGGGTGAGGGCTCGTGGGGAAAGAATAATATAGATTAAATATCATATAATGATCACCTGGCAGGTAATCCTGGTAATATCAAACCGGATTATTGTTCAGATAATTGGATAATATCACTTTTTAAGATAAATTATATCACTATTTATTTTTTCGGATGCAGTTCAATCGAACTTTTTTGGTCCCAGGCATTTTTATACTGGCATCATGCAATCCAGGAGATCATGAAAAGGAGTTCCCGTTTTATGGCATGTTTCAGGTTGATCTGTTCAGCTATACTTCCTTGGACTCAACTCTTACTGAAACGGGATATGTTAAAAAAGAATTTGAGTATTGTGGCAAAACGACATATAAAATTCCAATCGATTTTTGTGATTATTATCTCACAGGATCATCTAGCCTGGAAATGGGAAAGGATAATACGTTTGAATTAAATTATGATTTTAATGCCTATTCCTATATGCATCAAAATGAGTTTTACAGATCTTTAAAGGAAGCTATCACGGGAAATTTTACCTATAAATATAATAAATTTTTAACCGGGGTTTACCCTAATGGTGAGGAGTGGCAAATTGAATGGCCTCATTTTGCAATAACATTTAATCCCGATAATTATCCGCCGCATACATCAATATTATATTTTGAGAGTGAAAGCATCGATTTAATTTCCTTCCCAGTGAAAGATGGATCAATTCATGCCACTTATCAATAACATACTTTGGTAATGCTCAGGGCAATCCGGGTGATTTCATTTTGAACGTGAAGCGGACCGATTCAGTTACCTCGTGCAAAATTCAGGAGGCTTATTAAAAAACCAAGGACATGAAACAGAATCGTTTTTATAAAATTCCAGGAGCAGTCTTCCCACTTTCTGCGCACCGGCTATGGAAGGATGAATTCCGTCATTATTAAAATCCACCGGGCAATCCCAGGAAATATCCGGGTTTGTTTTTTGCGGCGTACTTCCGTCCGACCACATATATATTCCCCAGCAAAGCCAGGGAGATTTTGCATGAATTCCCTTATACGCGAGCCGGGCGTTCCCGTTGATCTGGTCTTCAAAGACTTTTTTCACAGCCCAGCCGGTATAATAGGAGTAGGGTTCGGGATTTAACCGGGTAGTCGCGTACCGGGCCGACAGCCGGCTTGCCATGTAACACAATTTTGTATTGGGAAACCTTGCTTTAATTTCATTCATGATCCGCTTGAACGACACCACCATCGAATCATAATAGTGATGCACTGAAGGATACATCGGCCCCGGATCGGCTTCCTTAAACCAAATCACCTGGACTTGCCTGGCAGTGACGCCGGCATCATTCAGGCGAGCGTTCACGGTGCTCCAGAAGGTTGCGTAATTCGTGTTCCATGGTGAAGATATGACACTTGCAACCATTGCCCCCTGTGCTCCATCCACAAAAACCAGATTCGGGTTCTTGTTTTCATAGGCATTGGCTAGCGGAATGAACTGCCGCGATTCCTGTGTAGCGTTTGACATCCCAATGGATAACCACACGATTTTTCCATTGATCTTATCCGGGTTCCCTGATGAATCGCGTGGAGCAATCTCTGTAGCCAATTGAAGTCCGGCTGCTTTGTGAGCAGCAGGAAGATCGTTCGATCCGCCCGGGTAAAGTCCGCCTGTCCAGGTTTCACCCCAGGCATTTGTGAATGTTCCTGTTCCCAGGTCATTGATCGGGGTGAATCCCGTGGAAGTGGCCGAACAATCGGGCTGACTGAAAGAAAGGAGCGGAAATATTATAATGAATAATGAAAAGAATATAATAATAGCTACATGGTTATGCATGGATTGCCGTAATCGTGATTCCATTGTTTATACAGGTCTTCTTTCCCGAAGATACTGAAGTTTTACAATGGGAATTTAATTGATATCATCTTCGTCAAATAACCCTGACCTGCAATTAATCGGGTAATCGTTGGCCTATTTTTCCATTTGACTTTACTTGAATAAATCATCTATTATTAAATCCTAAGTCGGATTAAATCTTATTCTATAATTCACCCTGTTTTTTATATAAATAATAAATTACAGGCTTTTGCCCTTGGTTTTTAAATTATTTATTACGATCTCGCCTATAGCTTTTTGATGTTGCCATATCCAATACTGCTGATTTTTACACTTATTTGAATTTTTATATTAATAAATAACGTCCCCATTTTATTTGGATTAATTATTAATATGAGGTTGAAGGGAAGGACAACCATAACTTAATAATAGTGTCTATGAACAATCCAGATTCTTCACCCGCCTCGACTATCAGAATTCTCCGGTGGATCCCCCGGGTCGTGAGTATTTTATTGATCGGATTATTCTTGGTTCTTTTTATTGGCGAAGGTGGATTCGGCAAAAAATCATTTGAATCTTATGACACGAAAACCGTTGCTCAATTGCTTCTCCAGGCGATTGTATTAATCGGTTACGTTATTGCATGGAAAAATGAGCTTATCGGAGGTTTGTTGGCCTTGTTAGCCTACCTTGGCATCGGCTTAATCAATCACAGGATCTTTGAATTTGGTATTATGTACCTTTTCCCGCTT
>DATDPY010000514.1:0-2252 GCA_035292565.1 Cyclobacteriaceae bacterium
AAAAGGTCGGGGATCAGGGAGATCATATTATGCAAGGCGAACCGAAAGGATATCGGTGAGATAAAAAAGTCCTACATCGGGGATATCAGGATCCATTACGTCGAAAATGCGGAGGAAATCCTGAAAATTGCCTTGCTGAAAGAAAAAGTCCGGAAGCCCCGCGAATTCAAGCTGGAAGATAAAACGGTTGACCAGAGATAAATCCATGCTTCTTAAGGTGATCATTCCTGCCATGATGGTGCTGTTCGCCCCGGGTATTGTTGCCGGGCAACCGGATATCCCGTCTTTTACATTTATCGATATACCCCATAGCCCAAGAGTTTCGGGGCTCGGGAGCGTGAATGTTTCCTTGTCGGACTGGGATGGGAATATGTTTCTTTCGAACCCGGCATTAATGACCGCGGAATCAGACAGACAGGCATCCTTCAACCATTATTTTTATTATTCGGGCATCGGTTATAATTCCTTTTCCTACGTCCATCATTTTGACCAGCTCGGGACCTGGGGAATTGGATTGCAACAGACCGGTTACGGACCGATAAAGTCCTACGACGCAGCCGGCTATCCGCTAGGCGAGGTGAATGCAGGCGAATATGCCATCACTGTTGGCAATGCACACCGGGCGGGAAATTTCAGCATGGGGGGCAACTTGAAATTCATATTTTCCGATATTGCTTCCTATCGTGCTTCGGCATTAATGATCGATATCGGTGGCGCGTTCAAGCATCCGTCGCGTGACCTTACGCTTGGCCTTGTCATCCATAACCTGGGTTTTGTTATGCATGACTATTCGGGCACGGCGGTATCCTCAGTACCTTTCGACGTGAGGGCCGGCATTTCCTTTAAGCCGGAGCATATGCCTTTCAGGTTTAGCTTTACAGGAAGGAAACTGACCAATTTCAAAATCCCGTACGAAGCTAATGGTACGGGGGATGAACGTCCGGGGACGTTCGACAGGGTTTTCAGTCATGTAGTAATCGGGACTGAGCTTGTGGTGAACAGTAACCTGAGTATTATGGGAGGATACAATCATTTGATCCGGAAGGAGCTCAGGCTCGATCAGGTCTCCGGCGGGGCGGGATTCTCCTACGGATTGCTGCTCAGGATCAAGTTGTTCTCGCTGGCCTATTCCGGGGCGTCATATCATGTTGCCGGAATCTCGCACCATCTCGGCATATCCGTAAATTTTTCATCATTATATCACAGGAAATCCTTAAGTTGAATACCATGGCCTTAAAAGATAAGTATCTGACCCCCAGAGAAATAGTTTCCGAACTTGATAAATATATTATTGGACAGGAGGATGCCAAACGTCATGTAGCTATCGCTCTGAGGAACCGCTGGAGAAGAATGAACGCAGGTCCGGAGATGCGGTCTGAGATCATTCCCAATAATATTCTGATGATCGGTGCAACCGGGGTAGGCAAAACGGAAATTGCCCGAAGGCTTGCAAAAATCGCCGATGCTCCTTTCACAAAGGTCGAAGCCTCAAAATTCACGGAGGTGGGATATGTCGGGAGAGATGTCGAGAGCATGGTCCGCGACCTGGTTGAACAATCAGTAAACCTCGTCAAGAACAAGAAAAAGGATGAGGTCAAAGGCAAAGCCATTCAAATCGTTGAAGATATAATCCTGGATATCCTCATACCTCCTGTAAGACCTGTTGCCATAAAAACCCCGGACACAGTCAGCGATAATTCAACCGAGACTCCGGCCGATGATTATGAACTCAATGAAAAGACCAGGGAAAAATTCCGTGAGAAACTCAGGAAGGGTGAACTGGATGAAAGAAAAATCGAAATCAATGTTAAACAACCGGCATCTGCAGGAATTGGCATGATCGGCGGCGGAGCTATTGATGAAGGCTCAATGATCAACCTGCAGGAAATGATCGGCAATATGCTTCCCAAACGCAACAAGAAGAGAAAAGTAACCATCGGCGAGGCCAAAAAATTGCTTCTCGAAGATGAATCCTCCAAGCTGATCGACATGGATGAAGTAAAAGATGAAGCGATCCGAAAAGCGGAGAACCTGGGAATTGTTTTCATTGATGAAATCGATAAGGTTGTATCATCCGGCAAAAAAGGTGCGGGACCGGATGTAAGCAGGGAAGGTGTTCAGAGGGACCTGCTGCCGATCGTAGAAGGAAGTGCGGTAAATACAAAATACGGCGTAGTGAATACCGATCATATCCTGTTCATTGCCGCCGGGGCATTCCATATATCCAGGCCTGCCGACCTGATTCCCGAATT
>DATDPY010000515.1:0-4006 GCA_035292565.1 Cyclobacteriaceae bacterium
GATTTCGCAACGTTGACTGTCAGCGGGGGAATCCGGTATGATACCAGGATCATGGAAGGCAGGGGGCTATACCTGGATGACAATGAAATAATCGTTGAGCCTTCCGCCCCGGGGGCCATTCAAAAATTCCGGGAATTTGACAATACATTTTCCGGGATCTCCGGCAGCCTGGGACTGACCTATGATATTTCGGAAAACCTGTTGGCAAAGTTCAATTTCTCCCGCGGGTTCAGGGCCCCAAACATTGCGGAGCTTGCCGCCAACGGCCTGCACGAAGGGACGATCAGGTACGAAACCGGGAATTCCGGTCTCGATGCAGAAGGAAGCTGGGAGTTCGATTTTGCCCTGGGTTTTAATAGTCACCATGTTTCTGTCGAAGCGGACCTTTTCGATAATCGCATCGGCAATTATATTTTCCTGACGAAGTTGAAGAGCACGGCCGGAGGCGATTCGCTCACGGAAGGCTATCAGACATTCCGTTTTATTTCCGGGAATGCAAATCTTTACGGCGGCGAGATAAGCATCGACATTCACCCCCATCCCTGGGACTGGCTGCATTTCGAAAATACATTTTCCTATGTTTTGGCGACCCTGGAAAGCCAGCCCGACTCGATGAAATATCTCCCCTTCACACCCGGACCTAAATTCCAGTCGAGCCTGAAAACCGATATCCGCAAGATCGGGAAGGTGCTGGGGAACGCCTACATCCGGCTCGGGTTTGATAATTATTTTCCGCACGACAGGATTTATTCAGCCTACGACACCGAGACCGCAACGGATGGATATACATTGGTTAATTTCGGGTTTGGGACCGACATTATTTCGGGGAAGAAGACACTTTGTTCCCTGTATTTCAACATCACCAACCTGTTTGATGTTGCCTACCAGAGCCACCTGAGCAGGCTGAAATATGCCGGTGTCAATTATATTTCCGGGAGGACGGGCGTGTTTGATATGGGGAGGAATTTTGGTGTTAAACTTATTGTGCCGGTGAGCCTGAGGCGGGGTTGAGCTGTTGTAGAATTGTTGAATTGTTGAATTGTTTAATTGTTTAATCGGAATCCTATTATATATAGTGCCAATGTAAATGGAGTCGCAGATTCTATAATTTGTGTGAATGAAATTTTAAATATTCGAAGAATATTCCATTCGTGCAGTTTTGGCTGATATTTCTGTGTTTTTTGAGGTATCTTATGGTCCGATTAAATAGGGATAAAACATTCATGCACCCCATCATTAAAAAAATCAGAAAAGAGTTAAAGGAAAAATCCGATCCGAAAGTCCGGGAAGGAATGCGGCGGTATTTTAAGGAGGACATCAATAGCCACGGCCTTAAGGCGGCTGCAATAAAAGAGATCGCCGCCAAATACTGGAATGAAATAAGATCCCTGGGCAAAAAGGAGATCTTCGACCTCAGCGAAGACCTGATGAAATCCCTCATGATCGAGGAAATCGGCATCGTCACCCTCTGGATTCCGAAGCTGAAGAAGCAATTCGAAGAAAAGGACCTGGACCTGTTCAAGAAGTGGATCGAAAAATACATCGACAACTGGGCCAACTGCGATTCCCTGTGCAACCATACCGTCGGGGATTATATCATGAAATTCCCGCACCGTATTGATGAGATCAAATCCTGGACAAAATCGAAGAACCGCTGGATGAGACGAGCGGCTGCGGTTTCGCTGATCGTTCCGGCGAGGAGGGGGGAATTCCTGGAAGATGTGCTCGAAATTGCCGACTTACTCCTGGAAGATGAAGATGATATGGTGCAGAAAGGATATGGTTGGATGTTAAAAGAAGCCAGTAAGACACATCAGACTGAAGTCTTTAATTATGTAATAAAAAACAAGAGCAGGATGCCACGGACGGCGTTTCGTTATGCGATTGAAAAGATGGATCAAAAACTAAAAGTGTTGGCAATGAAAAAAGATAATTAGTATTATCTGATAGCACGTTGAATTGCGAAAATTTCCTCCCCTGCAAGCTGGCTCGTCGCTAAAAATGTCCACCGAACATTTTTTTAACGCTCCGCCCGGATATAGTTGGATGCTAAAAAAGCCAGTAAAACTCATCAAACCGAAGCCTTTAATTATGTCATGAAAAACAATAGCCGGATGCCAAGGACGGCGTTGCGGTATGCGATCGAGAAGATGGATCAAAAACTAAAAGTATTGGCGATGAAGAAATGATATATCCCGTAGTCAGAGGCTGGAGGCAGGAAGTCGGATGTCCGATCCTCGGAGATAACGACGAAACTCCTTCTTTGAAGGGGATGTCGGGCCTCTGACTGCCTGCCTCAGTCCACGTCTCATAAAGTAGTCCGGTGATTGTCGGGTCGATCCGTTAATGAACTCTCATTATATCGAAAATCATATGACCTTAATGAAGCGGGATGATCAGGCATCTGACATCCGGATTCTAAAATTTAAAGCCAGGAAAGCTTTCGTTATTCCACACTATTTTAATGAAAATTTAATATTTTAGCGTCCACAAAACCGACTCTGTAGCTCAGTTGGTAGAGCAGCTGACTCTTAATCAGCGGGCCGGGAGTTCGAGCCTCCCCAGGGTCACCCATAAATCATAAAAAAATCCCGCAATTGCGGGATTTTATGCTTTAAAGATGGCTACCGGCATTTCATTTTTTCCCGCCAAAAACGAAGAACCCTATCCTGATCCCGAGGAAACTGTTTATAATCTTAATATTTTCAGGGCTGGTACCCGTGGATATGATCGCCTCTGAGCTTGGAATAATATTATAGTCAAGGTTTAAGTTGAAATGACCCAGATCAATTCCCAATCTTGGATATAGACCGAATTCATTTGATGCCGCAAGTCCACTTGTCGAGGTAGTTACCGAAACAGATGCCAGAGAATATAAGCCCAGGCCTAAGCCGGCATAGGGTCTGACATTTGAATTCGTGAAATAATAAATACCATTAATAGTATAGGAAACATTTGCCGATACGCTGGCTTTGGTATCACCTACATTTCTTGCCATAGCGGCCGATTCTAAACGTAATCCGACTGCAATAGCATCATTGATCCGGTAAGCAGGCTCTAAATCAAAAAGGATACCGCCTCCGCCATCGCTGGGCGCCGTATATCCGACCGCAAAACCGATCTTAATAGGTTTGAAATTCTGGGCATTAACGATCGTTGCCATGACAAAAAGCATGGCGCTTAACAATGCAATTTTTCTCATGATTTTTTTGATTAAAAAAATTGTTTGAAAATCTGATTTAAAAATATGTTATGAACTGAATATCATTCAAGTTATTAATTTTAAATATTGTAACAAAAAAACAGTAAAATTATTAAGCAGCAACATCATAAAAAGAATTGAATTATTATCAGGGATTCCCTAAATTAATAACCAAATAGAATGACCATGAAAAAAAGGGATTTTTTAAAGAAAGCCGGAATACTTTCCGCTTCGATGCTGGCGGCAAATTCTTTAGGAATTGCGGGAAAGCCTGCAAATGATCAAATGAAACTGGTGATCGGAAGCGACCATGCAGGGTTTTCGCTGAAAGGCCCGTTGATCAAATTATTGCAATCCTGGAATTATGAGGTAAAAGATGTCGGATCATTCAATCCCGATCCCGTTGACTTCCCCGACATCGCCCTGCTCCTGGCGGATGAGATTTTATCCGGCCGTACCGAACGCGGCATCATGGTTTGCGGCACAGGCGTCGGAGCGGCTATAGCCTGTAACAAAATCCAGGGCATCAGGGCCGCCTTATGCCATGATACCTATTCAGCCCACCAGTGCGTGGAACACGACAATGTGAACGTGCTTTGCATCGGGGCCCAGATCATCGGACCGAGCGTTGCCGAGGAGATCTTAACCCGATTTTTAAATGCAAGCTTTAGTACGGAAGAACAGTTTCGCCGGCGTGTCGAGAAACTGAATCAATTTGATTTGGTGCCGCCGAAAAAGTAAAATTGGAGTTGCTTTAAGGGGGGAGTGTGTTTTAAAAGATCTCTTCGTATTTTATTCATTCAT
>DATDPY010000516.1:0-7847 GCA_035292565.1 Cyclobacteriaceae bacterium
CGGGGACGGCGCTTACCGGTTATTCGATGTAATGGCCGCGGATTATCATTATTTCGAAGGGCTTACAATCCGGAACACGGATATCGCATTTTATGCAGGTCTGAAACGCGTTCTGGGTTGCAGCGGCCTGACAGTGAAAAATTGTAAAATGGAAGATATTGGGATTGGCGTGATGACCCACTATGCAGGTTCCCGTGATTTTTATATCGCCGATAATATTATGGTCGGCCGTCACGATCCGGATACGCTTGTGGGATGGTATGGACTTGAACACCCTTCACCGCTCTCGTCCTATTTCGGAGTGAAGGTATACGGGAAAGGCCATGTGGTCTGTTACAATAAGATATCCCATTTTCATGATGCAGTATGTGTTGATACGCATGGACTGCCGGAGGGACCGGATAAAAAATGTGTTTCGATCGATATTTATGGAAATGACATGTTCAACATGGCAGATGATTTTATAGAATCTGACGGAGGATCTCATAACATCAGGGTATTTGACAACCGCGGATTTAATTCATATCATGCCGGGCTCAGTGCCCAGCCCATATTCGGAGGACCAGTTTATTTCATCAGGAATATCATTTACCATGTTCCATCCGTTACATTGAAGTTCATGATACGCCCGGCCGGGATATATGTTTTGAATAATACATTCTGCGCCGAGACCAGTATCGATGCTTATTCAAACGGGCACTTCAGGAATAATTTATTTATGGGTGACGATCCCACACGCCCCGCTTTCTCCGCTGCCACATTGACCGATTATTCCACCCTGGATTATAACGGTTACCGGGTTAAAAATATTTCCGGGGCTTACCGTTGGGGATATCCAATGGACAGGAACATGAACCATGCCGACCGGACGGAACTGATTTTCAACGGATATAAGGATATCGCTGAATTTGCGAAACTTACAGGCCTTGAAACTCATGGAGTTGAACTCGATTATGATATTTTTGAAAATGTGAGAATTCCCGACCCAGCGTCGAAAGGTCATGTTTATCCGATTCAAGGTTATGATTTCAGCCTCAAGAAGAACTCAAAGGCCATCGATTCAGGTTGTATCCTGCCGAATATTACAGATCAGTTTTCCGGGAAAGCTCCTGATCTGGGCGCCCTGGAATCGGGGCAGGCGGAAATGCATTACGGACCCAGGATCAGGTAATCAGTGGGATTGATACATATTTATTATTTATGAAATTATATAAGATTAAAACCGGGATCCTGGCAGAATCAAGCGGGAAGTATTACCTGGTAAAAAAAACCGGCTGGGATGAATTCTTCAACGACAATCATCTGGCAGCGAAAATCCGGAAACTTGAAAAAACGGCACGCCCGGTTAAAAACGGTCCCGCATTAATAAAAAGTTCAATAATGGCCCCAATCTCCAACCAGGAGATCTGGGCCAGCGGAGTAACCTATGAGAACAGCAAGCTGGGAAGGCAGGAAGAATCTAAAAATTCGGGCGGCGGTCAATTTTATGCTCATGTATACACCGCGGAAAGACCTGAGCTTTTTTTCAAAGCCACAGCCCAAAGGACGGTCGCTTCCGGCGCCAGGGTTAGGATCCGGAAGGACTCCACCTGGGATGTGCCCGAACCGGAACTTACCCTGGCCATCACCTCCAGCGGAAAAATCATCGGATACACCATAGGCAATGATATGAGCTCCAGAAGTATCGAAGGCGAAAATCCGCTCTACCTTCCGCAGGCAAAAACTTACGAAGGATGTGCCGCTCTCGGCCCCTGTATTTATGTAACCGAGCAGCCGCTAAACAGGGATACAATGATTACTTTGCAGATAACGCGTGCAAAGAAGGTTATCTTCAAAGAAGAAATCAGCATCAGCAGGATCAGGAGAAAATTCGAAGACCTTGTTGCGTATCTTTTCAGGGAATGCGCCTTTCCCTTTGGATGCTTCCTGATGACGGGAACAGGTATTGTTCCCCCTCGTGAATTCACTCTGAAGAAGGGAGATGAAATTAAAATCTCGATCGACCCCATCGGTACGCTTATTAATACTGTAGGATAGGATTATGGAACTGAATGGACAGAATTTTCTTGGAAGGGATCGGTCCCGGCAGGGGGAAAAACAATTCCAGGCAACAAATCCTTCAAATGGAGAAAAATTATTGCCATTTTATTTTGAAGCCACGCAGGATGAAATCGACAAAGCAGTCCAAAAGGCTGCCGTAGCATTCCCTCGATACAGGAAGCTCAATGGAGAAACCAGAGCATTGTTACTCCTGCAAATCGGGGAAGAGATCATGAAACTTGGGGAACCGCTCATCGCAAGGTGTTGTAGAGAAACAGGTTTGCCTGACGCAAGGATCACCGGGGAAAGGGGGAGGACGGTGAACCAGTTGGGTTTATTTGCCGGAATGCTGAAAGAAGGATCTTGGGTGGATGCACGGATCGATACTGCCGATCCCGGCCGCAAACCTGCACCTAAACCTGATATCAGAAGTATGCATATAGCCCTCGGTCCGGTTGGGATCTTTGGCGCAAGCAATTTTCCTATAGCATTTTCGGTAGCCGGAGGAGATACGGCATCCGCCCTGGCGGCCGGATGTACGGTTGTTGTGAAAGCCCATCCCGCGCATCCCGGTACCTGTGAAATGGTTGCCGGCGCCATTCATAAAGCCATAGAAAGGATGAAATTGCCGGACGGAATATTTTCCATGGTGCAGGGTGCTTCGGCAGAAGTAGGAATTAGCCTGGTCAGGCATCCCGGAATTAAGGCCATCGGTTTCACCGGATCATCCGCCGGCGGAAAGGCATTGTTCGACGTAGCTGCAAGCCGGCCGGAGCCGATACCGGTTTTCGCTGAAATGGGAAGCGTAAATCCTGTTTTTATTCTTCCCGGGATTATGGCAGAGAAAGGGGCCGAAATTGCGGAAGGCCTGGCTGCATCCGTGACCCTGGGGTCAGGGCAGTTTTGCACGAATCCCGGACTTTTTATAACGGAGGGAACCGGGGAAGGAGACAGGTTCAGGCAGGATGTCGGAGAAAAAATCAAAAAAATCAACGCAGGAATCATGCTTACCTCCGGGATCAGCAAGGCATGTGAGCAGGGAATTCTGACTCTTGAAAAACAACGAGGCGTAAAAATCCTGGCCAAGGGTGCAGAATCCGGAGGTTTTAATGCAGGGACTCCATATGTCCTGCTAGTCAGTTCGGAAAATTTTATAACAAACGACCTGCTTGAGAAAGAAGTATTCGGGCCATCCACACTTGCTGTAACCGCAGCCGGCAAAGATGACTTAGTCAGAATCGCTGAAAAAATGCAGGGGAATCTGACGGCGACAATATATGGAAACGATCAGGACCTGGAAAATTATGCCGAGCTTATTTCAGTGCTCGAGAATAAGGTGGGCAGGCTGATCATTAACGGTTTTCCGACCGGTGTGGAGGTATGTCATTCCATGGTGCACGGCGGGCCGTTCCCGACAACAACCGATGCCCGGTCCACTTCGGTGGGAACTGCCGCGATATACAGGTTTGCAAGGCGGGTCTGTTACCAGAACTTCCCGGATCGCATGCTTCCCGATGAATTGAAAGAAAAAAATCCGCTAGGGATATGGAGATTATATAATGGGGAATGGAAAAAGTAATATAGGGCAAACTATTTAATCCTAAGTGGCTTGGTGTCATTAAGGCGAAAAAATATTTGCCACGAAGGCACCAAGGCACGAATAAACACCAGGCGGAAATATATAAAACAACAATTGTCAACTATGAAAAAACTCCAGTTACTTCTGACAAGTTACCTTTTATGGATTAATGCGCAGGCCCAATTCGTCGACAATTTTGACGGATCGGCGTCGACGATGGGAAAAACTCCAACAGGCTGGACATATAATACCGGCGATGGAAATGCATCGATGAAATTCATCCAGAAGGAGGGCTATGCCTCGGTGTACGTAGATGCCACGAAGGACAAACAGGGGATCTGGTGGGCACTGATTAGGCGGCAGGTACCGGGTATTGATTTGGACAGGTTGATGAAACCGGGCCATGAACTTCGTTCCGAGGCCAGGATCAGGGTGAGCCATGCCCCACGCCGGGTTAACCTGCATTTCAATACACAGCGAACTACCGATTTTCATTCCCACCTGATGGAATATGATCTGCCGGATACGGTGAACTGGCATGTGATCAGCTTCACTACAAATGGGTGGGATGCACAGAAGGGCGACCTGATCAATGCACAGATGGCCCTGATGGACTGGGGTTTGCTGATATACCGTGTTGATATCGATTATTTTAAAGTAGATATCGCCGATAGAACAAAGGCAGGCCAGGACCTTGGAGCTCAGATTCCTTACCACCCGCCGCTTGCCGATCCTGCGTCATTTAAGTTCAAGGTTGATGCTGTACAGGATGCAATGATCGATACCTGGTACACCGATATGAATTTCAATAACTGGAAACCTGGCGATGCGAATGAAAATGTAAGCTTGCTTACGGTAAGCGGCACACAATATATTATCATGCGATGGGACCTGTCGGATTTCAAGGGAAAGAAAATAACCAGGTCGGGATTGCTGGAACTTACCGTCCATTCATTGCAGAGATCGCCCGATTACCAGAAAGACTTCGGCATGGTGCGGATTACTGAGATCATCGGCGGCGAGTCGGAGTGGGACCAATCAAAGGTAACTTATGATCTTTTGTGCAGCGGCCAGGCGCCTGAAAATGTATTGAATACACAGATGACCATTGACGATAAAATTCCCGGAACCCGGGGAAGCAAGGCATGGTTCACCATTTCCTGGCCGGTGCTAAAACGTCTGATCGAAGGCAAGACGCTTGGCCTGGCGATAAAGCCGCTCGGTGCGGTGAATGCGTCTTTCTATTCAATGGAAAATGAAGGGGGAAAGTTCAGCCCGAAATTATTCCTGGATGCAGAATAATATTCCACAAACAAAATCCGGCATTTTCACCAAAGCCTGGCATATCCTTCTTGCCGTCGGCCCTGGGATATTCGCCGTGGGTTACACGATCGGAACCGGCAGTGTCACATCCATGGCCAAGGCGGGCGCCGATTATGGAATGAAGCTGCTCTGGGTCTTGACGCTCAGCGTGATTTTCTCATGGCTGCTTATGGAAGCCTATGGAAGGTATGCAGTGATTACGGGAGAGTCCTCTATATATGCCATCCGGAACCGGCTGAAATACGGGAAGGTATGGGCAATTTTAATTATCGTCGGGGTGGTGGCAGCACAATGGAGCTCGCTGATTGGGATCATGGGCCTGAGTTCAAAAATGATTTACGAGGTGATCAGGATATTCATTCCAGGACTGAACGAATCGGATTATTGGATGGTCCTCGTGATCGCCATTGTTTTAATAGCCATCCTGTATGCACTCCTGCTGGTTGGAGAATATTCCTTCTTTGAAAAGGTATTGATAGTCCTGGTGGTCATTATGGGAATTTCATTTATCATTTCCATGTTCATTGTATTGCCTCCACCCGGTGAAATTGTCGAAGGATTTATACCGGTTATTCCGGAAGGGGGCACCATGCTGGTGGCGGCTTTCGTGGGCACAACCATGGCATCCCCTACTTTCGTGGTCAGGCCTCTGATCGTGAAGGAAAAAGGCTGGGGACCCGGGAATACACGGGAACAGTCGAGGGATGCGATCACGTCTGCCTTGCTTATGTTCATCATCAGCGGGTCTATTATGGTTGCTGCCTGCGGGGCAATGTTCCACGAAGGAAAGACGGTAACCAAAGTATTGGACATGGCATATTCCCTGGAACCGTTTGCAGGGAAGTTTGCCGTTGCCATTTTTATTTTCGGAGCATTGAGTGCAGGAATTTCCTCTATCTTTCCAATCCTGATGGTTGCGCCATTGCTGATAGGGGATTACCGGAGCGGGAAGATGGACATAAAGTCGGGGATGTTCAGGGGATTAACCGCTTTTGCTTGTATTGTCGGACTAGCCGTGCCCGTTCTCGATACAAATCCTATACTGGCCCAGATCGCCACACAGATCGCGGGGGTTTTTGTATTGCCTCTGGTTATCCTTGGAATTCTTTTCCTGATCAATAGAAAAGAATTAATGGGTGATCACAAACCGGGAATAGTATTTAATATCGGATTGGTAGCCGCCCTGGTGTTTGCTTTGATTATTTCCTATAATGGTGCGTTGGCGTTAAAGGATTACCTGTTCTGATTTTTTAATCTTTAAAAGCATTTCATTAAATAAAAAATTTTTCATTTTATTCAGATTATTTGGGGGAGTTACTGGTAGCGTGTATATGGGGTAACTGGTTAATTGGTTAACTGATGAACTGATCAGCTGATTTGCCGTTTAACCGAATTACCTTTGTTCTTTAACGGCTTCTTCTAACAATCTTCGAGCGCGTTCGGGGTTGTAAACTCCGCAGGGGCAAAGCCTGACCAGGGTGGAGACTGCCTGTTCCGGAGTTCGCCGGCCCTCGCGGACCATATCGAGCATTTTCCTGGCCATATTGAACGATACCATGCCGTGTCCGCACATGGTGGAGAGACTTAAAATCTGCGAGTTGGGAAGGTGATCATGGGGATCATTCAATGCAATCGCATATTCCACGCTGTGACGTTTGATCCCGCAATCGGCAGCAGCATTTTTCGCGTTTTCCACCGAGGTGCTCATGTTAACCGATAAGCCGAAATCAGCTTCGATGATTTCTTTCAGGCAGGCCTCAGCATCCGCCTTGCTTGAAAAAACCGCGGAGACAGTGCCGGTTTTCTCTACACCATTGATCACCGAGTCCCAGTCGGGTCTAGTATTACGGCTCCAGTGGGCGAGGGGATTCAGCTTCTTTTCCGGGGCTACGCCACTGCGGTTCCCATTTCCCATATTCGAGGGATTATGCCTGGCGCAGATTTTCAGGAATTCCCTGAGCCTGGGTATGCAGTCCTGGTCGTTCTTGCCTTTGGAAGGAATTGCAAAAATGATATAATCATCACGGAAGCTTTCGGAATTTCCATATCGGTGGAGGGTATTCGTCATTTTCAATTTTATGAATGAATCGTTAATTCAAAAACATGTTTATTTTGCCAATGGCATTTCAACTTTATTCGTTACCCTACCCAGGCCCAGGTTGGTCTTAGCCCTGGAATATGTATACCCCAGTTCTTCGAGCATCGGGGCCAGCAATTTATCGTCGCCGTTCTCGTCACACCGCGTCGATATTCCTACTGCAATAACCGTATCGATCTTTTCATTGACCTTATGTACGATTTCAAGAACTTCTTCGACCCTGTCAATTTTGGACTTGACCTCAACGATGGCAGACAGGATCTTCTCATTAAGTATGTCTTCCCTGATCGTCCCTGTTTTAACATCCGACATTAACTGAGTGATCGGATTTTTGGTTTCAAAAACGATTCCAATTGCTGCAAGGGTCTTTGTCATTTCCTGAATATCGGTGAACCGGACGCCCACACCAGGCCTTCCAAATTCAATGGTATATCCTACCTCGCCCTTTTCGACGCGGTGACTTACATCGTTAGTCTTGACCTCCTCGGTCCCCCGGCCCTTAATTCCGGTGGATGTATGTTCAACGACAGGATCGGAAAAGATCTGCCGGATCAGACGAGGCATCGTAAGTTCGTTCATTTCGATTGCCGATGTCGGGCATACATCCGGCTCCGGCTCAAAGCGGAACCTGAAAAATTTAGCTGCCTTCCTGATCATCCTGACAATTACGGGATTTAACGTTTCCGTACTCATACCCCGGTAACAGGTCCCGCATTCCACGCAGGCGTCGTCGTTGATATTTGCCCGGTTCTTTGCCTGGTCGACATAGATCGCACCCATTGGACAGATAGCCACACAATTCCCGCA
>DATDPY010000517.1:0-16462 GCA_035292565.1 Cyclobacteriaceae bacterium
GGCCGGAATGAATTCATGGATGAAATATTAACCACCGCCCCCTGTCCTGATTTAAGCATATCAGTGGTGAAAATCATGGTTGGCAGGACGGTGCCGAGAAAATTCAGGTCAAATACTTCCCGGAAAGAATCTATATCCAGACCATAGAATGATTCATCGAGGTTTTTATGATTCCCCTGATCGATGAACTCTGTTTTAGTTGTCGCCTTGGGAGAATTTCCGCCCGCGCCATTAATAAGGAATTGAACGGGGCCGAACTTTTTATTGATTTCCATTTTGGCGTTGATCAGGGAGTTCCGGTCAAGCACGTTAGCGGCAATTCCCAGCGATTCCACTCCGGTCTTCACAAAAATGGAATCGGCCATATTTGTTGCTTTGTCAAGGTTCCGGTCGAGGATTACCGTTTTCACGGCATTCCCTGCCAGGGCGAAAGCGATCTCCGAGCCCAATGTTCCTCCTCCGCCCGTAATCACGCAAACCTTATCTTTCAAATCGTTGAAATTTATTTTCATCGGGAACAATAAAAATTTTCATCAAGTTAATACTAATGATCGTAAAAAAATATCAATAATTTTATCAGCATGATAATAAAACAAAGATATCATGAGCATTCTTAAGCAAGTACAGGAGAAGCTGGGAAAGCCGTACCATGATCTGGAATTCCTGTTAATCTGCCTTAAGGAAACGCTTACCGAAAACGGGGAAGCGGAGCTGGCAAGCCATATACCCTGGATCAATGATGAAGATGCAGAAACCGACCCGGCTCTGCTCAGCGAGAAACATGTCCAGTTGTGTTCCCTTGTTTTCCAGCTCCTGAATATGGTGGAGATCAATGGCGCGGTGCAGAACAGGAGAAAACTTGAGGACGAATACAGCATGTCGAGTGTTAACGGGCTCTGGGCGAACTGCCTTCAGACGCTGAAGGAGCAGGGAATAGACCAGGAGGAAATCGCAAGGATGCTGACTGAGATCAGGGTTGAGCCTGTGCTGACTGCCCACCCCACGGAAGCAAAAAGATCAACCGTTTTGGAGCATCATCGCACCTTATACCTGCTGGTCGTAAAAAGGGAAAATAAGATGTATACGGCAAGGGAGCAAAGGGAGATAAGGCAGGAGATCAAGCTGGCCCTATACCGGCTTTGGAAAACTGGCGAGATTTTTACCGAAAAGCCAGATGTGGCCTCAGAGCTCCGAAACGTTCTTCATTACATGGTAAATGTTTTCCCGGAAGTTATGCCCATCCTCGACCGCCGGTTTTTACAGGCCTGGGAGGAGGTGGGATTTGATGTAAAACATATCAGGGAATACGACAGGATGCCCAGGATTTCATTCGGCAACTGGGTTGGCGGGGACCGTGATGGCCATCCGCTGGTTACTGCAAATGTGACGAGCGAAACCCTGGTGACGTTAAGGCTGAATGCCCTGGTGATCATCCGGAAAGCTTTGACCGACCTGGTAAGGAACATAAGCTTTTCTCTGGATTTCAGCCTGGCGGATAACTCCTTAAAGGACAGGATCCTCAGGATCAGGGAAGAGATCGGCCGGGAAGCTGATGCTGCGATTGAACGAAATGAAGGCGAAGTCTTTCGTCAATATATCAACCTCCTGATGACCAAGCTTCCCCTCGATATAAAGAGGGAACAAGCGACCGCTTTGCTCGATAAGCCCGGTTCTTATAAGTTTGCGAGCGAACTGATCGAAGACTTGAAAATATTGCACAATTCCCTTCTAAGATTCGGGGCTGAAACGATTGCCTACACCGACATTAACGATATGATGCGGCTCGTCCAGACATTCGGGTTTCATACAGCTCATCTCGACATCAGGCAAAACAGCCAGTTTCATGAGCAGGCGATCAGCCAGCTTATGCATGCCGCTTCCCTCGACGGCGAATGGTACCTCAAAGCATCCGAGGAGGAAAAGGTGAAATTCATCACATCCGAACTTCAATCGAACCGGCCTTTTACTCACCCGAATATGGAATTGGAATACCAGGCCCAGGAAGAGAAGGAGACGATGAATGCATTAAGCGATCATATCGAAAAATATGGCCTCGACGGTATTGGCTCGCTTATCGTGAGCATGACCGGTTCCCTGTCGGACCTGCTTGAAGTTTACCTTCTTGCGAGGGAGTCGGGCCTTACCCGGCAGACCGATGAAGGGATCGTATGCATATTGCCGGTAGTGCCATTGTTCGAAACCATCGAAGACCTTCGGATCGGCCACCTTATCCTTAAAGAATTCGTTAATCATCCGTTTACCCGGAGAAGCCTGAATTACATGCAAAAAATAAATAACGAATCTTTACCGGTCCAGCAGGTGATGGTTGGCTACAGCGACAGTAATAAAGACGGGGGGATCCTGGCAAGCCAATGGGGGCTGTATCAGGCACAGACAAACCTGGCCCTGGTCGGGTCGGCATGCGGCGTTAAGATCAGGTTATTCCACGGGAAGGGCGGCACCATCAGCAGGGGAGCGGGGCCAACACACTGGTTTATCAAGGCATTGCCGCCGGAATCCATGAATGGGGATATCAGGCTGACCGAACAGGGCGAAACTATTGCCCAGAAATATGCAAACAAGATCAACGCCAGCTATAATCTCGAACTGCTTCTTGCCGGAACAACACTTGCTACCCTTTTAAGCAGGAATAAAATGACAGATCGTTATCCACTATCCGATATTCTTGAAAATCTTTCTGTTGAAAGTTACCGCCATTATAAAAAGCTGATCAACCATAAAAGTTTCCTGCAGTTTTTCAGCGAGGCGACTCCGATCGATGCCATTGAAGCAAGCAAGATCGGCTCGCGCCCGGTGAGGAGGACGGACAGCCGGAATTTTGATGACCTCAGGGCCATACCCTGGGTATTCAGCTGGAGTCAAAACCGGTATAATATTACGAGCTGGTATGGCTTGGGGAGCACCCTGCTTAATTTTGAAAGGAGTGATCCCGGGGGATTCAAAAGGTTTAAGGAGGCAGTGGTATTTGATCCCCTGATCCGGTATGTTCTAACCAATGTCGACACCAGCCTTGCAGCCACGGATGAGGGAATTATGAAAGCGTATGCGGCAATGGTGCAGGATGAAAAAGTCAGAACGACCATTCTCGATTTGCTGCTGGATGAGCTCGCGAAAACAAGGAAGGCCCTGGAAATATTGCTTGAACGGCCGATATCGGACCGGAGGAAACAGCATTATTATTCCAATGTCCTGCGGGCCGAAGCCATGCATTCATTGCATATGAACCAGATCGCCCTCCTGAAATTATGGAGGAAGCAAAAATCCAGCGGAGACTTTCAGTCAGCCGATAAAACCCTGGTAAGATTGCTCATTTCCATTAACGCGATTTCAAGCGCCCTTCGCAATACCGGTTAACTGGGAATCCTTGTTTGTTATTAATTCGTGGAGATTCAGTATTTCCTTTGCGGGGGGACTGTCCACGAGCGGTGTGGCAACATTGGGGCGGAGCGTTCAAATATTTTCCGGTGGAAAATTTTAGCGACGAGCCGGCTTGAAGGGAGGATAATTATCTTGAAATTCACAAATACCTCAAAATTGGCACAAAAAGTTAAAATACGAGGTTCCCAATCTAACAAATTCGTTTTAAAAACAGCTTTCCAATGGTTATTGAATATAATCTACCTGAGAAAATAATTTTCAGGAGATAACTTCAATAATTCACCATCTGTTTCAAATGATGTTCCATATGCCTGACATAATCCTCAACCAGTAATTCCAGCGTCATAAAGTTTTCTTCCTTAACCCTCACCTTCCTGTTGTATTTGCTCTCCGGAATCCTTTTTATCAGTTCGATAAGGTGGGTATTATACAGGGTCCAGAATTTAATGAGATGGTTTTTATCCAGTTCATTGTAGCGGCTGTATTCATTCCACTTATTCTGATCGTAGGATATTAGCGGTTCGTTCTCGAATTGCAGTCTCACGAAGCGGTGGTGGTTATTGGTCGCGCTGTCGATCAGATGCCCGAGTATTTCTTTTTTACTCCATTTATCGGTGGCGGGCTTGTTGGAAAATTCGCTGTCAGGAATGTTTTTCAGAAGATCGGGAATAATACCGATCAGATAGTTTATTTTTGTAATGGATTTTTCAATCATAGATGATAAGATAAAAGGTTAAAGAAAAATTCGGGCCGGCCGGTCGAACAGGGCCCGATTATTTTTTCATATATTTCCAGTTTCTCGGCTTTCCTTCCGACATCCACTCAACCGATGTTTTAATCCGGCTGTTCCGGGTTTCCTCCGTTTTTGCATCCGTCACCCATTCAACATAGTCTTTTTTATTTGTGTAGCTGAACCCTTCGAATGTAATCAGCGCTTTTTTATTTTTGCGGACGGCATTGATAAAATAATCCGGTATCTCTTGCTTTTTAGCCTTTCCGTCTGTTTTTCCGGCCGGAGTAATTTTTATGCCATCATCATTAAGTTTTTTAGCCTGCCGGATCAGGTCAAGCATGACGGTATCCGCAGGAAGGTCTTTTTGAGATGTTATTCTTCCAAACTGACCCATGGCCGTATCGCCGACTTTCTGAATGTGTTTGGGCATGCCTTTTAACAGTTTCCCCTTCCAGAAACCGAAAGCACAATGGGCTTTAAACGAGGCCATACTGCAGAGAGGGCCCTTGAAGTCAAAATAGGGCATGCCCCATTTGACCGTTTCATTCACTTCCGGGCAGGCTTTATGCACCAGGTCTCTTATGTGAATTAGAACCGGCCTGGCAAATTCCTGTGATTTTGCTATATAAGCATCAATGCGTGGATCTTTTTTTCCCATATGGCTTGCGGTGTATCCGGATTCATAACAGATTGTTCCTGAAATTAGCAGAAAAAACAGATAATAGCAATTATTGCAAGAATGCAGGTTTAATGGTCATTATCTTTTGAAAGCCTGGCAAGGTAATCCCCGGAGGGTTCACGATGTACGATTTCACAGGTCCAGCCTGCCGCTCCGGATTCCATAAAAAGAGTTTCAGGTATCAGGTGAAGCCAGGAAAATATATCGCCCTTCACGCCGTTATATTCGAACTGCATTCTGATTTCACCGATATAACGGTTGTTTTTTTTATTATTTTCATGATATGAGAGATTCCCCGGATCTTCCGTGACCCTCACGTCGAGTGAATCGAAAAGAATGATTCCCTTTCGATGGGTCATTTCATATGCCAGTTTCAGGAATTTTCGAAATCCTTCAACAGTTCCCGTAATCCCGATCCCATGTCCCATGAGCAGGATCGTACCATATTCATCGCCCTTGTAATTAAATATGTCGGCGCAAATGGAATTCCTGACACCGCGCTGTCTGGCGATATTGACTAATTCAGGATCAATATCCATTGCCCAAACATCCAGTCCTTTTTTTTGAAGATAAAGGCTGTGTGTTCCTGATCCGGCACCGACGTCAAGCACCTTTCCCTGGCAAAGTTCAACGGCAATTTTTTCGATGGTTGAGAATTCATCTTCATTCCTGAAAAAGTGACCTGCAGGCATATCCGTAATGAACCCATCATCACGGCGGACCTTTATCGTCGCATCCTTTTTGCCCTTGAAATAATCATTCAAGGCCATGCCATACGGGGACATCGCTTTATTCTTCAACATTTCGCTCGGGTTCATCAGGATATTCCCCTGAATAACCTGGCCGACTCGGCCCAGGGGATCATGGAGAGGATAAGAATAAATGCAATCAGGTAAAAAATAGTCTGAAGTTTGAACTTGACGGCATCCTTCCCGTTCTTTTTTACCCTCGAGTTTCCAATATGGCAGACAGCAAGGGCAATGGTTATCGTCAGGATATGTTCGACCGCCCAGAACCTCAGAACCGGATCCTTCATTGCATTTCCAAAATTCCCGAAAGCAGTCAGCGTATAAGGGCTAAAGGCAAAATATAATATAAGCCCAAGCAGGAACTGGATGTCAAATAATACGAGAAATACCGATGATAACCGGGAATCCGGACTTGTATATTTCAATGATGTGGCCCAACCGTAAACCGACCGCGTAATGATGATGAGGAAAAGCAATAAAATAATCCAGCGAAACCATGAATGAAGGTAAAGCAGTGTTTCATACATAGAATGTGCAATTGTAAGGCTTTAAACGATATAAACTTAATATAGTTATGACAAATATATGGAATTTTAAATAGCGCTGACATTCTGTCATTTTCCTTTGTCAGCTTAGATATGCGTTCTACCCAATTAGTTAAAATACAGCTGTTTACCTTGGTATGTTATTTGTTATTAATAGTATGAGGAGCAAATTATATGAGATTTGGCAATTTCCATATTGACCCAAATATTCTGCTTACCGCCGATTTGATGAATACGATTAACGGTGGAATGAGCCGGCCAAAGACAAAAATGGAGCGGCTCGACAAGAACTACTTGCTCAGGGTCAGGGTTCCCGGCGTTAATCCCCACGACCTGGTCGTCGAGGTTAAGAACAATACGATATTCCTCTTTCATAAAGTAAGCGTGCAAAACAATGACCTTTATAAAGGCTCCGATTTTTTCCCTTTCACCGTCGGGCTCATGGTGATCCCCTTCGATGTGAATATCCCGGGCATCCATGCTCATTTCGAGAATAATGAACTTCAGGTAGTTATGCCTTTCAACGAATTCTCGAATGGGTATTTCAAGCGGATCAGTATCGACCAGGTTTGATCATTTATGATGGGTCCTGTCGTATTCCCTTATCTTTTCCTTGATCTTCGATTCGGCTGATTCATACATTTCACGGATAAACGGGTCGTTAAAGTTGTACACCCTTTCTTCGAATTCCATCGACCCGATCCTATCGAAAAGCATTCCCCTGGCCTGGGCTATGTCCTTACCGTAAATATGGTAAGAGTCGGCATGCCAGTTCATCCTTCCCAGCATAACGGTCTTTCCTGTTCTTTTGGAAATTTCTCCGGCAATGAGCTCCTGGTTGAAAATAATAAAGCCAAACATATTCATGAAACTCGCCCCCCAGGCATCGTTGCTTCTGAATCTGACGTTGCAGTTTAGCCACTGAGCGCCCGATTCGTCTTCCAGGATCCTGTACCATAGCGATTGCAGACATGGCGGGTCGTAGAACCGGGTATCGATATTCGGCATCCAGGTAATCATTTGTGCCTGGCGGGTATAGGGTTGGCGGCAAAGCTTTTCGATTACGTATTCAACCTGGTTAATGCTGAATCCTGAGTTTTTGTCCTCACTGCCGTTTTCACTTTTTTCCTTCCAGGCGCCGTAATTGACAAGGCGTCCGTGGTAGGTATATTCCCACCGGGTGTCGCCGGGATCATTCATGTTTTTCACCCAGTGATCCTTAAAGCCTTTCAACTCCATAACGTATTCCCTGAGTTCGTCGATTCCACCTGGAAAAGCCATGTGGATCATGGGATCGAGGGTTGGCTCGAGAATGGTTATATTCATGGTGCAATCGATGCTTAATGGGTCCCCGGGTTTATCATACTGGGTTTTAAATCGGGTACCTTCCCTGAATAGTTTTACAAGCGCGGATTCATATGCTCTGGCAAGGCAATTCTCTGATACATGCAGGACAGGAATGTTTTTCATAGTTACGGATAAAAAGTATTGTAAAATGTTATTAAATATAAAAAATATTATTGGGAACGATGTTCAAGGCTCAAAACTCAAAGCTGAAATTATTTAAGATTTCCGATTCACAGCTTTCCGGCAAAATTTCTTTAATAGAATACATCTCCTGATCCATTCTCATCGTTTACTGGGATTTCGTTAAAAAAAAGAAACCACTCTCCCCTTGTCCGACGAAAGGAGGATAAGGGGAGTGGCCGCAGGCCGAAGGGATATATTTTACGATTTCATTTTATGTGAAAAATCCAGGAAATTGAGAAGAAAGTATTTATAAAAAACCCAGTTGTGATTTTTCAAAGCGGTTGTATTTATGTTAAACACGATAATAAAAATATCGAAAATATAGTAGTGATAAATTTATCCCCTCCCCTTCGGGACTCCCCTTATCCCGCCCATAGCGGGACAAGGGGCGAGTTGCATCTCGTCTTTTACCAGATAATATGTTAAAGAAATAAATTTTCTATAAAAGGAAGGGGGGTAAATTCTGATCTTACTGATTAATATTGATCGTCATATCTACGACACTGGGGACTTGGGGTTGAATCGTTGGATAAAAAAGTTGGTAGGATATTTACTTTCAAATTTTTGTAGTTATTTGTAAACTCTACCGGATAAGACTGAATTCCGATTCTCGGTTCCTCGAATCCTCCATTCCCCGAAAAGATTGATCCACTCACTGCCAATAGTATAAATAACGAAATCAAAAAATCAACCTGACTTCGCTAAAGCTACGTCGGGTAAGCAAATTAACAAACAGCACTATTGTCGTTTCCCGTAAATATGATGTAGAAATTCCTGTTTGAAAGTTTCCTCTTCGAACCTGCCGAAGAACTTGGAAGTGATGGTGCTGCTGGTATGGTCTTCAATACCCCGGGAGGCCACACAAAGATGTACGGCATCGACGACAATGGCGACATCCTCCGTCTTCAGGGCGGACTTCAGCTCATTGGCAATCTGGATAGTCATTCTTTCCTGAACCTGGGGCCGGCGGGCGAAATAATCCACAATCCTGTGAATCTTTGAAAGGCCGATCACATGGCCGTTGGAGAGATAGCCGACGTGGGCACTCCCGATGATCGGGACGAAATGATGTTCGCAGTTCGAATAAAAAGTAATATTCTTTTCGACCAGCATTTCGTTGTAATTATAGTTGTTATCGAAAAGCTTAATAACCGGTTTATTCCTGGGATTCAAGCCTCCGAAGATCTCTTTAACGAACATCTTTGCGACCCTGTGAGGTGTGCCGCTCAGGCTGTCATTTTTCAAGTCAAGACCGAGGATATTCATGATTTCCCTAAAATGCTTCTCGATAAGTTCCATCTTCAGGTTATCGTCCATTTCAAATGCATCTTCACGGAGGGGAGTTTCAAAAGAAGTGGCGGCATGTTCATCGCCAATCTCCTCAGCCGGCCACCCTTCAAGCCGGGTATTCAACGATATTCCGTTCGGTTTCATATAATGTGACCTTAATTTCGTATTCCTTACTTAATTTTCTTCTCAAATTATTCCAAATATAAATCGCAATATTTTCCGCAGTTGGGTTCACATTCATGAATTCTGCAATATCGAGATTCAGGTTCCTGTGGTCGAGCTTTTCAATAACTTCCTTTTTGATCAGGTCCCCCAGGCTTTTCAAATCATAAACATAACCGGTTTCCGGGTCTACGTCGCCGGTAAGCCTCACTACCAATTCGTAATTGTGGCCATGAAAATTAGGATTATTGCATTTCCCGAATACCTTTTTGTTTTTCAGTTCATCCCAGCCGGGGTTGTTCAAACGATGGGCCGCATTGAAATATTCCTTCCTGTAAACAGCAACTTTCATGTCTCTGCAGAATAAACCTGATGCGATTTAAATTGTTTTATAATCGTCTAATTTTTCCTTCTACCCGCAGGCGACGATCACCCGGGCCGTAATATTAATTCATCCTTTCCGGCGAAATAAAGGTACTCATTTTCAGGTAAAGCGTATTTGCTTTGTGCGGGCCCGTATTAATTTCAGTTCCCGTGCATTATTTTTTTCCATCGCCATCCCGTACAGGTGCTCTTTCAAAAACATGTGCGATATCTTTCAATTGCAGCCACCATTGCTCCTTTGGCCGCTGGTATTCCTCGACAACCATTCTCGGAAATTCAAAAAGATCTATGAATTCCATTTTGCCGTCGTGCATGCCGATGAAATAACAATCGTTCAGTCCGGCCTCGCAAAGCCGGATTAGCTCGTTTATGCTTTTGGTAGCAAAACGCGTGGCAATATTCCTGTCGAACGGAGTAGGGTTTCCGCCTTGCTGTATATGTCCGAGGATGGCCGTCCTGACATCGAACGTGTCGCCGCCTTCTTCCTCATACAGCGCTGATATGAAATTGGTTGTGTAGATATTGTTTGCCAGCTCGTTTCTGATCACCAGGGCCAGTGATTTTCCAGATTTAAAATCCTCGGTAAGCATGTTCACATCCCTGGTCATGCCCTTGAGGGATATGCCTTCCTCATGAAGATACACCTTTTCCGCCCCGGTTGCCAGGCCGCTCATCAGGGCAAGGTACCCGCAATATTTCCCCATCACTTCCACGATAAAGGTCCGGTTCGATGCCACGGAGGATTCCTTGATCTTGTCGACTGCATCCACAATGATGTTAATGGCCGTATCGGCGCCAACGCTGAAATCCGAACCGGGAAGGTTATTATTGATGCTCGCCGGCATGCACACGATCGGAATGTTGAACGCGGGATATTTATCCCTGTTCTGTTTCAGGTTATAGGCCGCCTGGTAACCTGTAAATCCCCCGATGATCAGGAGCCCGTTGATCTCAAACTTTTCCAGCGCCGAAGCAATGGGATAATATTCCCGGTCGGTAGGCGTGTTCCTGCTGGTCCCGAGCATGCTGCCCCCGAGGGCCGCCCAGCTGTCGACGCTGTACCAGTCGAGTTCGATGGCTTCTTTTTCAATCAGTCCCAGGAAACCGTTCCGGATCCCCAGCACTTCGTGGCCCTGATCGATGGCAAGCCTGACTGCAGTCCTGTTGGCGGCATTCATACCCGGCGCCGAACCGCTGGTATTCAGGATGGCCAGCCGGAATGTTTTCTTTCCTTTTTCAGGCTGCCTGGGAGAAGCCTTTCTCAGGGTGCGGAAGGTGTTGAGGGCTTCGAGGAAACTGCCGCCTCTCAATTCTATTGCCTTTTCGTATTCTCCCGACCTGATGCATTCGGCGATGGACTGCGTCTTTTTCACGCTGTCCATCAGGGATACGGCAACTACCTTGTTTCTTCGCATGCCGATCATTTTGGGTTCATCCCCGGGATCTGAACCCAGGATATGTTCCACAGCATGGAATCCAAGGGCGGTGCTCATATAACGGTCGAAGGCGCTTGGCGATCCTCCGCGCTGAATGTGTCCGAGGATGGTAATGCGTGTATCGAGGTTGAGCCTGCTTTCCAGGATACTCTTGATGTATTCTGCCTTGATCGCATTTCCCTGTTTATCTTTGGCGCCCTCGGCCAGGATCAGGATTGTGTCCGTTTTCCCGGAGTCGCGGTTGGCTTTTACTACATTGCAGATCCTGTCTTCCCATCCTGCATCCGGCGGATTTTCAGGAATAAAAACATAATCCGCCCCTGTCGACAATGCTCCGATAAGGGCAAGGTAGCCGCAATTCCTTCCCATCACTTCCACCACGAATGTTCTCTGGTGGCTTGCTGCAGTGGTGCCCAGCATGTCAACCGCATCGGTAATTCTTTTAAGGGCTGTGTCGGCGCCAATGGTCATGTCTGTCCCCGACATGTCGTTATCGATTGATCCGACCAGGCCGACAATTTTCAGATGAGGATGATCTTCAGCTTCAGCAGCTGTGATTTTGCCCGTATTAACGAGCTCTTTCAGCAGGCCCTGCCATTCTTCCCTGAATATATTTGCCCCCGTCAGGCTCCCGTCCCCGCCGATAACCACCAGGTGGTCGATGCCAATTTTTATCAGGTTACAGGCAGCCTTGAGCCGCCCTTCCCTTTCCCTGAATTCCTTGCTCCGCGCTGTTCCGATTACGGTTCCTCCCTTGTTCATGATCCCGCTTGCAGATCCCCATGTCATTTTCCGGATCATATCCCCTCCTTTAACCATGCCGTTATATCCCTGATAAAAAGCATAAGCTTCCGCTCCTTTGTATATAGCAGTCCTTATGACGGCGCGGACAGCCGCATTCATACCCGGGGCATCCCCGCCGCTGGTCATGACCCCGATTTTAATGGTTTTATCTTTGTTCATAGGGAATTTCCAATACCGGAGTATTTAAAAAATCAAACATATATGCCGAAAAAACGAATACGCACAAAAATAAGAATAATCTGACTATTCCACGAAAACCAGAAAACTGCCAGGATTCAATTATTATTAACAGTTAGATGCTTACCCGTATACCAGGTCCGATCATGAAGAAAAATTGTTGTTTTGTAAATTTATATCCACCGCCGAAATAGAGGGGAAAGGTGAGTTTGGTCTCCCTCCTTGTAGGATATAGCGAGCCCAGGATGACCATGGCCATATCTCTGTTAACAGCTTTTTCTGAAAAATTAAACGCATCCAGGGCAAGAAAGCCAATCCCGATCTTGAATGGCTTAAACCGGTTGATCCTGTTCGGTTCATAAAAGCTGAACTGGGCTATCATGGCCATGCTGATACCGGTCAGGCCTCCCGAAGTCCCGCCCAGGGTCAGCAAGCCTGCAGGGAATGACACATCGATGTCAAACCGCCACGACCTTTTCACGATAATATCCAGGTTTTTTGTGAACCCTTCGCCTCCGTGGGCCTCCTTTCTGTTCCTGATCTCGATAATGATCCTCGACCATTCTTCCAGGTCGTAAGTCTTTTTACTCAGGTACCTGTTCAATTCAATATTTCCTGTCAGGCAATTTTTGCTGTTGTAAAAAACGGCTCTTGGAGATGAGTATGCCCCCGGGCAGACCTGGATGTTTTCGATGTTTTTAAGTTCGATCAATTCATTATTTTTCCCGCGAATCGTAATGGATATGTCGAGAACCTGTATGCCGAACAGCCTACCTCCGGAATCGATTTTATCCCTATCGAAAGAAATCACAACATCCTGTATAACATTTTCGGCCATGATCACACTGCCCGATTCACTGAGTATTATTTTATCTTCATTTATGCCGACGCCGATATAATCATATTCCCGGGGTCTTTGGTACTCCTTCACCGACAGGGTGTAGCCTGTATTCTGGCCATCATGGAGGATATTGATATTTCTTAAATTAATCGTGATTGGGATCCTCAAACGGAATATCGCAACGTTATCATTATTCGCCAGGGAATCGGTACCCCTGATCCGCAGGCCTTCAAAGGCAAATTGTCCTACATGAAGGGACTGCCCTTCAATTCTTACATTTATTTCCTCGCCGGGATAAACGGAACGGTCGGGCGACCAGTCGCTCCCTTCGCGCAAAATGCTTATTCTCGAAATCACCGTTTGCGGAATGATGCTGAAATTAAGAATAAACCTGGCGACATCGTCGTCTTTAATATACAGGTAGCCATCGCTTTTCGAATGCAATGAATAAGGCCGGAGCCTGCAAAGTATCCTGCCGTTGCTTAAAAAACTTTCGGTAAAGATCTCCGCGATCAGCGGGCCGCCGGGATTTTCCTGGTCCTCGATCCTGTAGGTTTCCTGGAGCGAGAAATAAGGCTGGTTGTCGAGCTGTATCAGGTAGCCTTCCCTCCGGTTGGGATCGAGGATGATTTCATCAAGGTCGGTATTCAGGAACCTCAGCCGGCTTTCTTTAACCGTAAAGGTTCTGGATATGGGGGGAAGTTCATAATTCAACTGTCCCAGAGAATCGATAAATGGTCGGCTGGTCCGGATCTGGATATTGGCTTGCTGCATGCCCGGCCAGGTGCTTATCAGATGCAGGTAAAGATGCCCGCTTGCCCTCGAAAGCCTGTATCGGATCTGACCATCCCCGGTCCAAAGATTGCTGATCTGGATATTCTCAATGTGATTTGAGCTGAGCTCATATATTTTTTCTTCCCCGATAAACAACTGGTAATCATCGGTAAAAAGTTCTACGTTGGTTTCCGTGTAAGGCAGGAGGGGAATAGAATATATCACGGTATCATTCCTGCCCGGAGGAATATGGGAAAATTTAAAGCTTAGGAAATCAGACCTGGAAAGGCTGAGAAACCGGACCTTGAATGTAATATACTCATCATTAAATATCAGAATTGAATCAATCACTTCGAAATCGGCGGAGGGAAGTAATTCCAGACTTTCGAATGTTTCGGGATTACTTGTATATAACCGGACGTCACATTCCTGGACCTCAGTTTGATATTTAAAGTAAAGCCGTGTCTCCCCGCCGATCGTTGCGAGGTTTTTGCGTGAAGCAAATACAAATGTGTCTACCCTGAGTTCAACGTTGCTGAAGGGCAGATCCTGAAGCTGGCTAAAAGATTCAATAGCGAAGCAAAATATGCAGATTGTAATGACGATCGTCCTCATTTATTCAAATTCAGGTTATCAGAAAAAATATCCAAGATTCAGCCCGAATCTGGGTGATAATGAGAATTTTTCCTGTCGAAGATCACCAAAAACCTTATCAAAGTAAGAATTACCCGGATATTTTTTCTCAAATGTACGAAGCCCGATTCCGATTCCGATGAATATGTCGAGGGTGATCCCATTTTGTCTTTTCCCTGTCGACATCCATTCCCCGATGGGTTCCATTCTCCGGTTTCCGATGATTAAGGAATATTCATATTTGTATTCCATGGCATCGACCTTCTCAATCCTGATCTGGGGCAGGAAAGTACTGTCGGCGGCATTGAATGAATGGTCATTGTTGGTAAACCGCAACTCATTCGCGAAATAAAATGATCCGAACCCTCTATCAGGGTGGTATAACTTTTGGCGGAATGCAATATCAAAACCCCGGTTATAAAGCGTATTTATTCCGATGGCTTCCGAGCTTTTAAAAAATGGATTACGGAGTATGTTTACCTGAACCTCGTGGCCCAGTCTTTCCTGGTTATAGTATTCAATGGAAAAAGGAAGGCTGCCCAGTACGGCTCCGAAAGGGTTTGTTGCGAGGATGATACCCCTGTACTCGTTGATCACAGGAGTGAAATAATGTACCTTCCGTTTCCTGTAATAATAATCCGGCTTGATATTATCCTGGAGTACGGTATCCTGAACAGCGGGCTTATCGATTACCCTGAAAACCGGTTTATCATCTTCATAGACGGGTTTATAATAGCCGGTCAGGGCGCCGGATTCATTATATAGTTCCCATTTGCCTATATTCTTCCCATCGCGGATCATGCCTTTCATCTTAATATTTCCTGAAGGATAATAACCCGTATAAGCGCCAAGGCCATCTTCAAAATAACATTTTCCCTCCACCTGTCCGTCTTCATCATAATATAGCCACTCTCCCTGGTACTTGTCGTTTACGATGTGCCCGTCCACCCTGAGTTTACCGCTGGGGAAGTATTCCTTGTAATCCCCCTCGCCCGACTCAAAAGTACCGTCGCCGATAAACTGGCCTTGTACATCGTACAATTTCCAGTATCCCTGTTTTTTCCCTTCTGTCTCCTGTCCTTCGGAACTGATATTCCCGTTGTCGTGGAAATAAGTCCATGTCCCGTTCTTATCACCGTTGCTGTAATATCCTTCGGAATCCTTCGTGCCCGATTCATCATAATAAACCCAGGGGCCGTCCTTCAATCCTTCGGAATATGATCCTTCCGCCTGGATCTTCCCATCTTCATAATAATAAGTCCAAAGGGAGTCGCTCCTGCCTTCATATTGATAACCCCGCATTTTCACCGACCCGGAAGTATAGAATTCCTTGTAAACTCCAACCTTGCCCGAATAAAAACATTGGGCTTTGATGATCCCGTCTTCATAATAATAATTCCAGATCCCCGATTTTTCACCCGCGGTAAAATTCCCCTCGCTCTTGGTCAGGCCGGTTTCATAGTAAAACTTCCAGTTCCCTTCCCTGGTACCGTTCCGGAGTTCTCCTTCCATGCTCGTCTTCCCGTTCTCATAATAATATTTCCAGGTGCCGAAACTCTTGTCGCCGTTTAGCCTTCCCCGCATCTTGATATTCCCGTTCTCATAATAATAAATCCACAGCCCGTCGGGCACATTATTAATATAATAGCCCGAGGCCTTTAGTTTTCCATTCACATAATAGCTGTTATATTCCCCTTCGATGATCCTTGTTTTGAGATCTTTTACCGTATAATACTCCTTGAGCACAGTATGCGCATCGTCGTAATAGGTTTTAATAATCTCTCTCTGGGCGAAGGCAATAGCCGGAAAAATGATGGCAGTTAAAATTATAGCCACCTTTCGATTTATTTTGCTTGATCGTCGCGGGAATTTAGCGTCAATTTCCATTCGACCTGGGAAATATTTTTTATTTGAAAATCAAGGCGGCATTCATGCTATATGTAAATTTGGCATATATACCTTACTTTAACAACACGCCATTTCCCAAACAAGCCCCAAATTCCAAATAAACACCAAATACCAAATTCCCAAATTGCGGAGTTCATGAACAATATCATGTCAATTATTTGGAATCCGATTTTTTGCCGAAAGGTATGCCTGTAGCGGAGCTTGGGATGGGGAATTTAAAGGAACTGAACAAATTATCAAACTTAAATTCTTCGCTGTCCCCTGTTTGGCTCTGGCTCTTCCAGGTTGGGTATGATAAAAACGAAAATATTTATTTGGATATTTAAAATACCTGGTTACTTTTGCCCCGAACATGATCAACAGAATTCAAATATGGCACTGGTGGCATTTCGGAGATAAATACCCGGAACTGTAAACA
>DATDPY010000518.1:0-3504 GCA_035292565.1 Cyclobacteriaceae bacterium
TGAAAAAGAAAAGGATCTGTTAAAGAATGCGGCTGAAATCTGGAAGATGGACAAGGAAGAAATCAATAATAAGATCAAAAATGATAATCCTGAAATTGAGACAACAGAGGATTCGTTCACGCTTAATCCCGGAGAGAGCCATGAGATTTTCTCCAGCTCCCTGGGCGGAAGGATAGTTAAATTTGAGGTCGGACCGACAGAAGCCTTCGCAGGGAACGGGAAGGACTTTATCATCGAGGCCCGGTGGGATGGCGAGGAAAGCCTGGCAATCAATTGCCCCCTCTCCGATTTCTTCGGGTATGCATTCGGGAAACCTTCCATGAGGTCAATGCTCATCGGTTCCGATGACCATATGAATTATTCTTTCATTCCCATGCCCTTCGATACAAAGGCGTGGATCAGGCTGGTTTACGTGAAAAGGGATGGAGAGCAGAAGCCGTTGGAATTAACCTCAAGCGTTTGGCTTTCAAATATTAAAAGAAATGAGGATAAGGAAGGGAAATTGTATGCTGTATGGAGAAGGGAGAATCCTGTTAAAGACAGGGAATCGCACGTGTTTTTAAATGAAACAGGCCGCGGCCACCTGATCGGGGCCATCCTTCAGGCACAGGGTCTAAAAGCGGGGATGACGCAGTTCTTCGAAGGGGATGATTCGACAGCGGTCGATGGGACCATGCGGATTCATGGCACAGGCTCCGAAGATTATTTCAACGGTGGCTGGTATGCCCTGCCCGACCGTTGGGACAGGGCTTTCAGTCTCCCGGTCCATGGTTCACTGGATTATTCCATACCCTTTGCCAGGACTGGCGGTTACCGGTTTTACATTGGGGATAAAATAAGTTTTGAAAAAAATATCTTTCATTCAATCGAACACGGGCCGGTCGGGAACCGTTATCCAGCCGACTATACCTCAGTGGCATTCTATTACGGGGAAAAAGCGCCTGAAAATTTTTCAGTACCGGGAATCGAAAATACCGTATTGTTCAGGCCTGATACGTTTGTTCTGACACCTGACCTGCTGAAAATAACGCCCGGGCTTTTCACAAATGTTGAATACCCTGATTGGGGCCTGGCTGTATTTTCCTGCACACAAATGGGAATTGTGAGAATAAGCCTTGATGAACTTCCGCAGGGTAGATTCCAGGTTTACATGACATATTTTAACCAGCCCGCTGGGGCCCGGTTCTCATTATGGCAGCGGCAGCAGCAGCGATCCGCAATATTCAATGCGAAAGCAGAAAAAGAAGAACTGGTCAACGACGAATTCCTGGGCGAAATCAGCCTCGATGATTTTTATACGACCATGTCATTTCTTATGGAGCCCACAATGCCAACGACTTATCTGAAGATCAGGGGTTTCAAGTTCATCAAGATCAAGGATTGATTTAATGCCACGAAGCCGCCGGGGCACAAATTTGGAATTTGGCATTTATTCTTGTCCGGTAAAGTTTACAGTTAATAGGAAAAACCCTAATTGCTTCGATATACGAACTTTTTCACTGCAATCTTATTCCCAAGCCGCCTATTTCGAAGATACGACGATCAATAATTATCTGTAAGATCAAAATATTTCCACCTTCTCTTATAAGGAAATTCATTCGTTTAACGTGAGCTCCAGTTAAAGACGAGATGCAACTCTCCCCTTGTTCCGCCCCGGGCGGGAATAAGGGGAGTCCCGAAGGGGAGGGGATTATTTAACAATTCTTCTTAAAATATCCCATGATCTTTTCTGGAAAATCCTCTGAATCCTTAAATACCACCTCCTTGTAGTTTTGTTGAAAAGAGGATCGTGATTTTTCATGGCGTTTAATTTCTAGTAAAACACAAAATAAAACTGCAAAAAATAACTGGTAAAATGTATCCCCTCCCCTAAAGGGACTCCCCTTCTCCTCCTACCTTCGGACAAGGGGAGAGCGATGACGTTCTTTTAAATAAAACATGGGAAAGAACGAAAATGAATTACGAGTTGTTTTCTATTAAGGAAACTTTATCGGACAACATTGATTTGTGATTTGGTGCTTTAAGAAAAGAATTTGTTAGTCAATTAAAACCGGCAGCTCAATATACGTCGGATATTTTTCCGAAAAATACACCCTGTGGGTTGCTTTAATGAAATCGCTTTCTTTCGCCTTGAATATATTGGGCACGAATTTTTGCGGGTTGCGGTCGATGATTGGGAACCATGTGCTCTGGACCTGGATCATCAGCCTGTGCCCCTTCCTGAAAACATGGTTCACCTGGTGCAGGTCGATCGTAAATTCTTCTGGCTGACGAGGGATTAACGGCGATGGGTCCGAAAAACTTTTCCGGTACCGTCCCCTGAATACTTCCATGGCAATAGGCAGCATATAGCCGCTCATCAGAACATCCTCGTCGTAAAAATCCGGATAAACATCGATCAGCTTCACGATCCAGTCGGCGTCGGTTCCTGAGGTGCTGGCGAACAGATGGGCGATGATGTTTCCGGTTACTGTCAGGTCAGAAAAAAGCGGTTCACTTTTAAAGCTCAATACATCGGGCCGCGTATACACAAACCGCTGGTCCTCCACATGCCAGTCATCCCACCGGCTGCCCCTTCCATAGGTCATTTCGATGGGAAGGGTGCGGTATGGTACAGGCTTACCCGGATCGGATACATATTCAGCATATTCTTCATTCGAATTTGTCTGTTCAAATGAGCACGTATTCCCCGGACCGGCATAAAGTTTTTGTATAACCGCCTCTTTGGGAGGCCATGTGGCATATGATTTCCATTCATTGATACCTGTTTGAAAACACCAGGCTTCTTCGAATTTGCTTTCACCAATATTTTTTAGCCAGTAATCAAACCATTTCTTCTGGTATGTTTTGAACCATTCGGTGGTATAGCTGTCGAAAATGATCTGGCCGAGACGATTAGTACTGTCTCCCCATTGGCCATGATTCCAGGGACCGAGAACCATATAATTCAAACTTTCAACATTGGCCTTTTCCATATGCACATACATCTGCTGCGGTCCGTTGATATCCTCCTGGTCGAAATACCCTCCAACATGCAGCATCGGGACTTCGGCTTCTTTCACGTAATTCAATGGGGAGTTTTTCTGCCAGAAAGCGTCATAGTTCGGATGGTCCTCGAAATCATTCCACGTAGGCACCTTATTCTCAAAATATTTTTTATTTACGTTGGCTAATGACCCCAGCCCGAGATACCAGTCGTACAGGTCGAATGCAGGAAACGGGAACGGAATATTCACACTTTTACCATATTCCATGTTATAGGAATATTCAAAGCCGTAACTGAGGCGAAATGCACCGTTATGATGAAAGTCGTCGCCTAAGAACAGGTCGCCCATGCAAGCCTGTTCGGATGCGGCTTTCAGGGCAGCGTGCGGATCAACAGCGCCGGCGAGGGCCAGCCAGCCGGGATACGAAATCCCGACGATCCCTACCTTCCCGTTATTTCCGGGAATATTTTTTACAAGCCAGTCGATCGCATCCCAGGTATCTGTGCTTTCATCAACC
>DATDPY010000519.1:0-5618 GCA_035292565.1 Cyclobacteriaceae bacterium
AGATCTACGCCCGCGGATCATGCGACGACAAGGGACAGCTGATGATGCAGGTGAATGCTTTCGAGGCCCTGAACGTGAACAAGGAACTGAATTGCAATGTTAAATTCGTCATTGAAGGAGAGGAGGAGATCGGCTCGGTAAGCCTTTCGGGATTTGTCCATGAGAACAGGGAAAAACTTGCCGCGGATGTGGTGATGATATCCGACACTGACCTTTTTGGAAATGATATACCTTCAATAACTACAAGTCTGCGTGGTTTATGTTATTTTGAAATCGAAGTAACAGGCCCGAACCGCGACCTTCATTCGGGGATGTACGGGGGATCGGTAGGCAACCCGGTGAACATTCTTAGCGAGATGATCGCCTCCCTGAAGGACAGCCGTGGCAAAACCCGGATCCCCGGGTTTTACGACAAGGTTCTGAAATACGGCAAAAAGGATAGGTCGGTGATCAACAAGGCCCCGTTCAACCTCAGGGATTATAAGAAGGATCTGGCAATACAGGAAATAGCCGGAGAAAATGGTTTTACGACGATTGAACGCATTGGCATCCGTCCCTGCCTGGATGTAAACGGAATCTGGGGAGGATATACCGGTGAAGGCGCCAAAACCATCATTCCTTCAAAAGCCACAGCCAAGATCTCCATGCGCCTGGTGCCGAACCAGAGCAGCAAGGAAATCGGGAAACTCTTCACCAAATATATTTTATCCACCGCCCCGAAATCAGTCAGGGTTAAAGTCACCAACCTGCATGGGGCTGAGCCGGCGATCACTCCAACGGATTCTGTCGCTTACCGGGCAGCATCGGAAGCATTTAAGGAGGGATGGGGCAAATATCCGATCCCGATGCTGGAGGGAGGAAGCATTCCGATTGTCACCCTTTTCAAAAAAGAGCTCGGAGCCGATTCGTTGTTGCTCGGCTTCGGGCTGAGGGAAGATGCGATTCATTCGCCCAATGAATCTTATGGTTTGTTCAATTTTTTCAAGGGTACGGAGACGATTGTCTTATTCTACAAACATTTCGCGGAGATGATGATGAGGTAGTGGATTTGTCGATTATTTAAAACAATTATTGTCGTGGTGAGACACTACGACCAGTTAAGGGGAGGTATGAGAAAGTCCGTAACAACATCTTAGTTATTTAGCCACATATGACACGAATTGCCACAAATCGACACCGCCTTTCGCAGTGTGTGTTTTCCTTGAAGAATTCGTGAAAATGCCGAAGGCAGATTCGTGCCATTTGTGGCTAAAGAATCACTCATTATTGGCGTAATCAGATTACATTCAATGGACAAGTCTTCAAAAAAAATCTTTCCTTGAACTAAATGTTCATGAAATTAAACGTGAAATTGGCGAATTCCATACCAAGAGGCATATTATTGCGAATTCTGAACTATTTTTATCCTGTATCGTTCTAATTATCAAATAAATATTTGACATGCTCAGCGGGAGGACAAGACTTTATTTCTATCGGGTTGTAATGGCTTCTGCAGGTTTATTTTTTTCTCTGATTGGTTACACCCAGGTCATAAAGCCTATCCATTGGTCATTCGAAACTTCGGTGAACGAAGCGAAAACCGGCGACGAGATCGACCTGGTCTTCAACGCGATCATTGATGATAAATGGTACCTCTATTCCTCCGATTTCGATCCTGACCTTGGACCCATGGTCACTGAATTTGAATTCGAACCTAACAGTACATACCAGCTTGTCGGCGGCATCATTCCCGTAAATCCCAAAAAGAAATATGACGACATCTGGAAAGGTGAGTACACCTATTTCTCAGGCAAGGGTCAGTTCCGCCAGAAGGTAAAAGTGCTTTCTGCCGGATTTCATGTTTCAGGGATCCTTACATACCAGGTTTGTTCCGATATCGACGGTAAATGCATCCCCTTCGAAGATGAATTTACAATCGACAAATTGAAAGTATCCGCTACTCAGGGATCACAGGCGGTAAAGGAATCCGTTGATCCACATACTCAAAAAACGATTGAGCCGACGGCAGATTCTGTGACAGCCGGGGCAGGGGATAAATCTGCGATCCGGGAACCGGGTATATCGCCGGTGATCGATGTGATCCCATTCACTGCTGACAGCGTGATAAAACCCGGGCTGCTTGAAACCGGTCACGATAAATCCATTCTTTTGTCCAGAGAGCCGGATGATGCATATTCCCTTCTGACCTTTATCATTCTTGCATTTCTGGGCGGACTGGCGGCCTTGTTAACACCATGCGTATTTCCGATGATCCCGATGACGGTTTCATTTTTTACCGGGAAGGCATCGAACCGAAAACAATCTATCCGGAACGCATTCGTATACGGATTTTCGATAATAATCATATATACGCTCGTCGGGGCTTTACTGGCCCCGTTCATGGGTCCCGACACCGCGAACTTCCTGGCCACGCATTGGATCCCGAATACGATTTTCTTTCTCGTATTCATCCTGTTCGCTTTGTCCTTCTTTGGTTTGTTTGAAATCACGCTGCCATCGGGATTGGTAAACAAGATCGATAAACAGGCAGACAAGGGAGGGATCATGGGTATCTTTTTCATGGGTCTTACCCTGGTGCTTGTTTCTTTTTCATGTACGGGCCCCATTGTCGGGAGCATTCTGGTTGAGTCCGCCGGCGGCATGACGGTAAAACCCCTGATGGGAATGCTCGGTTTTTCTCTCGCGTTCGCAATCCCGTTTACCCTGTTTGCCATTTTCCCGGAATGGATATCCAGTCTTCCGAAATCAGGAGGCTGGCTGAATTCGGTTAAAGTTGTCCTGGGATTTCTCGAGCTTGCCCTTGCATTTAAATTCCTTAGCGTTGCTGACCAGGCCTATCACTGGAATATCCTCGATCGTGAGGTTTATCTCGCACTGTGGATCGTCATATTCACCCTGATGGGATTCTATATTCTCGGAAAGATCCGGCTCCCAGGCGACAGCAATCTGGAGAATATCAGTGTCATCCGGCTTTTACTGGCCGTGATCACTTTTTCATTTGTAATTTACCTGATCCCCGGTATGTTCGGGGCGCCCTTAAAGGCGCTTTCCGGATACCTGCCGCCCGTATCGACTCAGGACTTCAATATAGCAGGGATGGGAGGCAAGTCAGAAAACAGCCAGGCGGGAAACGAATACAATAATTTATGCACCCCGCCATTGCATGCCGACCTCCTTCATTTTCCCCATGACATCCATGGGTATTTCGATTATGATCAGGCCATCGAGTGTGCCCGGCAAAAAAACAAACCCTTATTTATCGATTTCACCGGCCATGGATGCGTGAACTGCAGGGAAATGGAAGCCCGCGTGTGGTCAGACCCGGAAGTGTTAAAGCGGCTTAAAAATGATTTCATCGTGGTCGCTTTGTATGTCGATGATAAAACGGTATTGCCTGAAACCGAATGGTATGTTTCAATTTATGACGGGAAAGTAAAGAAATCCATTGGCAAGCAGAATGCCGATTTTCAGATCACCCGGTTTAACAATAATGCCCAGCCGTTTTACGTGATCCTGGATAACAGCGAAAAATTCTTAATGGCCCCAAGAGCTTATGACCTAAGTGTGGAAGGATTTGTGAAATTCCTGGATGAAGCCAAGGGCATATTCGAAAAACGCCAGATGATACGCGGCATAGATTAACATCGGCCTTAACAGTTCGATCGGATTTGGGACGTGTACATTCCCCCTAGATTTAAATACCCGCGCCGATGTGTAAAAGGGCAAAATACCGGCATTTGAATTCTTTTTATTTTTTTGTACTTTGCCATCCTCCTCATATATAATAATCAAATCAAATGAAAACGAGTAAAATTTTGCTTGGAGGAATAGCCGGTGGTGTGGCATTCTTTCTGCTCGGATGGCTGATATATGGAATCCTGTTAATGGATTATTCGGCCGCGAATTACAATCAATGCGCCATGCGACCCGAAGAAGGAATGGTCTGGTGGGCCCTGATCATATCCAATCTTGGCTACGGTTTCCTTTTTGCCACAGTTTTCGGTTGGTCCAATATAAGGGGCATTGCCGGCGGGGCGAAGGCTGGAGGAATAATCGGAATACTGGTAATCCTTTCCATCGACCTGGGGATGTATTCCATGACTACCACTTTTTCCAGGTTTTCTGCCGTCATTTTAGATATTTTCGTTTACACGGTCATGTCTACAATTGTAGGGGCCGTGGTTGCGCTGGCCATGGGAAAGAAAGAAGGTTAGTATCCCGGTGCAACTAATCGGGCATTCTATCGATTTTGAATGCGATATCTTTTCGTGCCGTAGACAATTTCGGAACGGTTATCGTTAGGATACTATTGACCGCGTTTACCTTATCCAAATTTAGGTATTCGCCATTCCAGGCATCATACCATCTTACGGCATAATTGCCGTCGGTTGTTTTTATTGGCAGAGAAATCCTGCTAATATCATTTTTAACATACGAACGCGCCCAACCGAAGCCGGAATTTGCCGACATCATGGCATAGGCATCAATTCCGTCCCCAGCTATATCAACAGGTTTGAGATCCAGATTTGCAAAATCAATATCACTCACGAAAACCGAAAGATGGCTTAATTGTTCCCAGTCCGAATCCGTGAGAACGGTATAATCCCACCATACAGGAGTACCGGCTAGTCCGTTCGAAAGGGTGGCCCATAGACCGTTATGGTAGTCCTCGCGATATTCAGCAGATCTCGTGTTAAAATAATGCAGGTCCGCGCCGGCCTCGCCGAAGATAGCCGGCTTGTCGAATGAATCCCAGAACCTGCGACTGGCAAAGACATAATTATAAAGACTGCTTCTTAATGTATCAGCGGGGTATTTCAATGCCCATCCCTGTGCGGGGTAAAAATGAATATTAGGGATATCATTCCGCAGATACAGGGGCTCCCGGTACTCTTCATATCCTCCGCTGAATGACGCCGTAACCGGGTGATTGTACGGGTCATTTTCCTCGAAGAATTTGTCGCACTTTTCCACCCAGTCATAGGCGTCCTGGTGCCGTCCTTCCTTCCAGCCGTCGGTTCCGTTCATTTCGTTGATAAGTTCCCATATTCCCAGGCTCCGGCTATGGGCAAAGCGGGCGATCATATACCGGTATTTTCTCATTTGGTATTTCCAGGCCACTTCGTCGCTGTATACATCCACCACGTCACAAATTTCCCGGTAAGGGTTTTTATCCCACTCCGCGGCCCATACGGTTTCCGAGAACAGGTCATGCGGCCAGATGGCATACATGAGCTGAATATCGCTCGCTTCAAGGATGGAAAGCATGGAATCGATTCTGCCGAGTTTTTCCTGGTTATATTTTCCCAACTCTTCTTCGATGATGCCGGTTTCATTCACAAATCCGCCGTAACCGATGTCCCAGATGGCAAAAAAATTGGCTTTATGGTCCGCGAATTTCCGGAAACGTTCCGCATTATTTCTCCAGGGAGAATACACTCCGACTGCATAATATGAGGAGCCGTCATCATGTACAAAATAATGCGGATTATTCCTGGAAGGGCGGATCCAGCCGTGGTGTTCAGAATCAACGATATCAAAGTTTGAAATTCCGGTTTTACCCGTGCCGCCGGCATCTTTAACGTAAGCCTGGAATGTCCATTTTCCGGTTTTTCCTG
>DATDPY010000520.1:0-13537 GCA_035292565.1 Cyclobacteriaceae bacterium
CTGGCCGGATCCGACATGGTTTGTTTTTTCCTATTTGCCAATTTCCCGGGAGTAAAGGCGCAGGCTTTTATTGCTTCCAACCACAGCAGTTACAAAGCGAACCGCCTGTTAAAGGATGTTGAGTCCATCCTGGGTATCGCAGCCGGGAATCAACGGGTAAGTATAACGACAGGAAATGATCAGGAAAACAGCAGGATTCTTGCCCCATTGCTTGACCGCCTGCCTGATAACGGGATGGGAAAAACGATCAGTGCCTATTTCGAAGCTTATAATACCGGGGATACAACGGTTATGCGGCAGTTTTTCCTGGAATATGCTTTGGAAAGCCCGGAAACTCCACCCATGAATATCCGGATTGAGCGTTATCTCGAAATGTTCCATAACCTCGGCAAAATGACCTTCCTTGGATTCCGCCAGTCCCCGGAAGGCGGCGGATGGGAAGTGTCGGTAAACACCGGCCCCGGCGATCCGGCAACGCTCACATTCTTTCTCGATGACGATGAACAGAACCGCTTGCGCGGCATCAGGGTTATTGCCGGGAATTGATGATGGCTTTCAAACTGTCCGTACCTGGGATTGCCGGATTTTTGGATTATCAGGATTTTTTATCTATCCGTAGCTGCAAATCCTGTCAGTTACGCTAATCCCGTTAATCCAGATACTACTCCATTCTTAAGCTATCCACGGGGTTCATCATCGCCGCTCTTATGGATTGATAACTGATTGTCAGGTTGGCAACCAAAATGACCAATAAACCGGCGATGCCGAACATCCACCATTCCATATCGATACGGTAAGCAAAATCCTGCAACCATTTATTCATTAAATACCAGGCAATGGGTATCGTGATTATGAATGACAGGGTTATCAGGCCGAGAAAATCCCTGGATAACAGGATGACGATATTTTTCACCGAAGCACCCATAACTTTTCGTATCCCAATTTCTTTGGTCCGTTGTCCGGCTGTGAATGCTGCTAATCCGAACAATCCCATGGAAGCGATCAGGATAGACAAAATTGTAAAGAAGCCGAAGATCTCTCCCAACTTCATTTCCGATTTATAAAGCTGGTTATAGTTGTCTTCCAGGAACTCGTATTCAAAGGGGTAGGGTGAATATTTCCTGAGAATCTTTTCCATGTAGGCAATGGATTCCGGGATATGCCCCGGACGAATTTTAAAAGAAAGATAAGTTGCCCAGTATTTCTCCCAACCAATCCTCAGGGGTTGAATGGGCAGATGCATGGAATGCATATGAAAATCCCTGACCACGCCGATAATTGTATAATCTTTTCCGTATTCCTTGAATTGTTTTCCTATAGCTTCCTCCGGTGTCCATCCCAATGCTTTCGCTGCCGCTTCGTTGATCAGATAATCAGTCAGGGAATCACTGGCTATATCCGGTGAAAGATTGCGGCCTGCTGCCAGTTCGATTCCAAAAACATTCAGAAAATCATAATCGGCCCCGCATTCATAGATAGCAAGATCATCTTCTCTGCTGCCTCCCGGATCATCGTTGATGATCGTACTGGAAGTGATGTTGGTTGGAAGAGCTGTGGAGGCCGTTACAGCAATGATATCAGGATCCTGAAGCCATTCATTGCGCATTGTTTCGTATTTTGAACGGAGCGACCAATCCCTTATCCGTACGGTTACAATATTATCTTTATTATAACCGGGTTCCTTGTCCTGCATGAATCTGAGCTGGCGCCAGATCGTCAGGCTGCTGATGATCAGAAGTATTGAAACTGCGAACTGTCCGACAATCAGCCATCTCTGAATTCTTAACCCGGAAAGTTTTGCATCTGCCTTTCCTTTCAATACCTGTATAGGGCTCATCGAGGACATAAACAAAGCCGGGTAACTGCCGGAAAATAATCCAACCACTGCCACCAACGCGAATAAACCGGGCAACAGAAATTTGTTTTCGAAGGGGTTCAGCCCAAGCGGTCTCTCAATCAAGCGACCAAATACTGGCAACAGCAGGTAAACCAAAGCCAGCGCCAATAATAATGATAAAAAGGCTACGAATACCGATTCGCCCAAAAACTGCCGGACGAGCTGGCTGCGTAATGCACCTATTACCTTTCGCAGCCCTATTTCGCGGGACCTGTTTACCGATCTTGCGACGGCCAGGTTCATATAATTGATGCAGGCCAATAACAGAACAATAAATGCAATGGCCGAAAACAGATATACATACACTGAATTGCCCTTCAACCCGATATCCATATTTATGCCGGATTGAAGATGTAAACGGGATATTTCCTGGACAAAATAATGGTCGCGAAAGGGATAATCTTTATAGGCTTCTGGGTCCCGGTATTTTTTTAATAATGCAGGAAATTTTTGCTCAAGCACAGCCGGACTGGCTCCCTGTGCTAATTTGAAGAAAGTATAAAATGAATTATTTCTCCATGTAGTGCGATTGATCTCATCCACATACTTTGAAAGTGCATGGATGTTAACGATCGAAGAAAACCTGATCGAAGCGGTAACCGGCGGGTCATAGATTATTCCCGTTACTTTGTATAATTCTCCATTCTGGTATTTAAGCGTTTCGCCCAGGGGTTCCTGATCGCCGAAAATCTTTTTTGCAAGCGACATGGTTAGCACGACGCTTTTGGGATCTTTCAGGGCCGATGCGGGGTCACCCGAAACAAATGGATAAGCGAATACATCAAAGAACCGTTCGTCGGCAAGTACGCATTGTTCCCAGAAATTCTTTTCACCAAAGCCAAGGAGCGCGTACGATTGCATGATGGTCGTAGCATAAGTTACTTCAGGTAACTCATCCATCATGACTGTCGCTAATCGGACAGGCGTTACCGCAAAATAATCTGAACCCAGGAAAACATTTCCCTCCTGGCGCTGGTAGACCCGGTAAATCCTGTCTGAATCCTTATAAAACCGGTCATATGAAAATTCATGCCTGACAAAGATCAGGATCATAATAAAACAGGCAATGCCCACGGCCAAACCTCCGATATTGATAACCGAATAGAGTTTCTGCTTTATAAGGTTCCTGATACTGACTTTTATGTAGTTACGAAACATAGGGCTGCGTTTTAACCTGAAAATATAATTTAAGGACTTGTGATATTGGAAAAGGTTGCAAAGTAATAGTAAGAATATTCCGGATACGGCGAATTCGGGGATTATTCATTCATGAATAACCATAAACCCTGTTAATCCCAAATTCAGGAAAATCCTGATCCCGACAGTTAATCCTAAAATCCTGCAAATCCCGATCCCGACAGTTATTCCTCTTTCAGACAATGGACCGGATTGATCCTGGCTGCCCTGATAGTTTGCAGACTTACGGTGATCCATGCAATGGATAATGCCGCGAGTCCTGCACCCGCGAAATATATCCAACTCAGCCCGATCTTAAATGCGAAATCATCAAGCCAATTCTTTACCAATAAATAGCTGACCGGCAGAGCGATGATAATGGCAGATGAAACCATTTTAGTGAAATCCCTTGATAAGAGATAAACTATACCGAACTCACTGGAACCAAGTATTTTTCTGATCCCAATTTCCCGATTGCGTCGCTCTGCCATAAAAGCAGCTAATCCGAACAAACCAAGGCATGAGATCAGGATTGCCATGGCTGCAAAATATTGCATGAGGGATGCTGCAATGTTTTCCGATTTATATAACATCTGATAATCTTTATCCAGAAAAGAATATTCCAGGGGAAGGCCCGGGATATGCTCGCCATAAAGTTTATGGAGCTTTTCAATTGTTTCTTTTTCGCGACCGGCTTTGATTTTTACGGCAATATTTGAAACCCTGGGATTCATGCTTAAATCAAAAAATAATGGTTTGATATTTTCATATAACGACTGAAAATGAAAATCCTTCGTAACGCCGATAATTTCCCTGTCTTCACCCCATATCCTGACTACCTCGCCAATGGGATTGTTAAGCCCCATGCTTTTAATCGCGGCTTCATTAAATATAACGGTTGACCTGGCTGAACCAAATTCTCCGGAGAAGGAATAGCCTTCTTTCATTTCAATTCCCATGGTTTCGATAAAATCAAAACCTACCGCAAGATCTGTAAATTCGATATAGTAATCCGGCGATTTTCCGGACCAATTCACATCCGTAGTCCCTCCCTGTCTGTTGATAAGGTTATGCCTGAAATTGGTTGCGTTGACAACGCCCGATAACTCTTTTACTTCCTGCAAGAAGCTGTTAAGCTTTTGAAAATACAATTCATCTCCCCGTCCATCGCTCCTCATCCCGTATTCAAAACAAATGATATTATCCCTGTTATAACCCAGGTTTTTTCTGTTAATGAATTCTGATTGTTTATAAACGACACTGACCGATACGATCATGATAACTGATAATGCAAATTGAAATATCACAAGAATTTTCCGTACCGGCATTTCAACCGGTGAAGAGCTACCTCTTCCCTTCAAAACCCTCAAAGGCTTGAATCCCGAAAGATATAATGCAGGATAACTCCCTGCAACTAATCCGACGAACATAATGATCGTCAATATTGTAAATATCATCTCTAAATCAAAGTTGAGCGCAAGCCGTTTTCCCGTAATTTCATTCAACTGTGGAAGAAAAAGCCATACAATGAGTAAGGCAACCATCGCCGAACTGAATGTCATAATCACGGCCTCCCCCATAAATTGAAAAATCAAAGTCTTCCGACCCGATCCGAAGGCCTTTTTAATCCCGATTTCCCTGAGCCGGCGGGTTGTTTGTGCAGTAAACAGGTTCATGAAATTGATGCAGGCGATGACCATAATGAAAATAGCAATGATGGAAAAGAGTCTGACATATTCTATTCTGCCGCCTGCCTGTACGCCATTTTCAAAATGATTATACAAATACCTTTTCGAAAACTTTTGCAGGAACAGGGACTGTCCGGAACCAGGAATTTTGTTTTTAATAAAACCCGAGATTTTATTTGTCAGTTGACGGATATTTGTGCCTTTCCTGACTATTACATAGGTGTTGGGGTCGCTGTTGGACCAATTCTCCAGCTTTGGATTTTTTTCCAAATACAATCCATAATTAAACAAAATATCAAACGGAGCCGTGGAACCTGCCGGAGGGTCTTTGAAAATTCCGGAAATCACATAACGCCCTTTCAGCATATCATGATCCCATTCCACCTCTTTTCCTAAAACATGACCAGGGGAATTAAATAGTTTCATCGCGAGTGATTCCGAAATTCCTATATAATACTTGTCCGAAAACAGTTTCTTTTTGTCGCCCTGAATTAAATTTACTGAGAAAACATTAAAAAAATCTCTTCCGACATACTGCCCCGCTGCCCTGACATGGACATCGTTATTTGAAATGATACCACTCCCGGAAAAACTTGAGGACGGAACGATTGAAACTGCATACTCGATTTCAGGGATCTCTTCTGCAAGGGCTTCAGCAAGCCTTCCCTGGGTATTCTCTAATGTCATAACCCCATTGGCGGCAGGTACGTTTTTCATGACTTGAAAAAGCTGTTCATCTTTTTCATTAAATCTGTCCGTTTTCAATTCATCATGCACCCACAGATAAATCAATAGTGTGCAAGCCAGACCGGCGGATAACCCAGTCAGGTTGATGAAAAACGACGATTTATACCGCTTGAAGTTTCTGAAGGCGATTTTCAGGTTGTGTCTGATCATATCAGGAGTATTTTGAATGGAATAGTACTCTTTAGATTTTTAGCATGATTGATTCCGGAAAATCCTTACCAAAATATCTTTTTTACCTCCCATTTGAATTTTCACCATTTTAATTAAAGCAAGGCACTGAATATAGATGCGAAAAATTTCAAAAGGTTGCTTAGTTTGGGTCTTAATTTGAATCGTTGAAGAATATCCGGATCCTTGGCTTAAGATTTAAAGCACTTATTCTTTATTATTTGAAATCTCATTAAAGGAACGTTATTGGTGAATTTTAAGGATTAATCCATTAATTTACTGCCGGAAAAATCAAAAAAATTTTAATCCTTCCTGAAATGTTAAAGACATTTATTTATTCTATCCTGGGTTTGATATCCTTTTCACAATTATCAGATGCCCAAAACAGGGAATTTATTTATGTGGGCACATTTTCAGGCGATTCAAACCAGGGACTATTTGTTTATGAGTTCAACCGCGCCCAGGGAACCTTAAGACAGGTCCAGGTTCTGGGCGGAATGACCAGCCCGACTTTCATCGAGATTCACCCGAATGGTAAATATTTATATTCCCTTAGCAGGAATTCTGTTAACCGGGAAGAATCGTGGGGGTCGGTCAGTTCTTATGCCATCGATCAGGCCTCGGGGAACCTGACCCATATCAATGACCAGACCTCGGGCGGGAATGCCCCGGTCCATATGACCATCGATTCACAAGGGAGAATGTTATTTATGGCAAACTACGGTTCAGGAAGCATTGCGGCATATCCTATTCTGGCTGATGGATCCCTGTCCCCGGCATCGAGCTTCCACCAGCATACCGGTTCCAGTATTAGCGGAGAAAGACAGCAGGGCCCTCATGCCCATTGTGCAGTGATCAGCCCGGATGATCAATACCTCTATGCTGCCGATCTCGGCATCGATAAAATCAAAACCTACCGGGTTGATTATGCAACGAACGAGCTTGTGCCCATCCCGGCTTCGGATGGAGTGATCGAGCCCGGCAGCGGACCCCGTCATATTGCCATTAGTACAAATATGAAATTTGCATATTTGCTTGAGGAAATGGGATGGCACATAACTGTCCTGGCCATAAATAAAAAGACGGGAGGATTGAATCAAATACAGCGGATATCCACTCTTCCCGAAGGATTCAATGGGACCAATTTCTGCGCCGATATCCATATCGATCCAACAGGAGAATTCCTGTATGCTTCCAACCGCGGTCATAACAGCCTGGCCATATTTAAAATTGATAAAAAGTCCGGAAAATTATCTCTGATTGAAATCTTTAAAGTCCCCGGTGACTGGCCCCGGAATTTCCTGATCGATCTTCGCGGCAATTATTTGTTCGTGGCCAACCAGAATTCCAGTAACCTGGTGATTCTGAAAAGAGATCCCGAAACCGGGAAATTGACGGATACCGGAACGGAGGTGAGACTGCCCCAGCCGACGTGTATTAAGATGCTTGAGGTCAGGTAAAACTTTTGATATTCGATGTGCGATTTTCGATGTGCGATATGTGATTATAATGAGATCCTGTGCCAAAAAAAATTGTAAAGTGTATCCCCTCCCCTTCGGGACTCCCCTTATCTTCCTTCGTCAGACAAGGGGAGAGTGGATTCGTTCTTTAAGCGAGATTTCGTTAAACGACGTAAACAACTCTCCCCATGTGCGACGAAGGAGCATAAGGGGAGTGGCCGAAGGCCGAGGGGATTGTTCTCTATATTCTTCTTGCGACTTATTGAATTAGCATGTCTTTATAAATACAAATTTTCTAATGAGCACACTGGCCATAGAAGATATGAGCGCTGTTGTCATATCGCTTTTTAAATAAAAAATCATTTAATACCCATTTCTATTTTTTGTTTATGCAGACTGTATGTTAACCGAATTGAAAAATTAAACAGGCACGGTTTTCAGCGGATAGAGTTTGGATATCATATCAAAGTCATGGTCGGCATGCAATAATTCCAGATCATAATGCAGGCATATCAATGCAATCATGCAATCGTTCGCTTTGCGAATTGTCAGGCCATTCTTCCTGCATTTCCGGAAAATAGCCGCCGCATCCTCGGCTGCCCGAAGCTGGTTATTAAACTGAAAATACCGGTATGTTAAAAAATCCTCCCGCAATCTTAAGAAATCACTGTCTTTCCTCACTCCCTGCAATACCTCCTGAAAAATAACCGGGGTACATGAGATGGAGTTATCACTTTTTAGATAGCGATCAAGGTAATCACAAAGTTCTGGATGCCGGTTGTAATACAGATAATCTATCCAGATGGAAGTATCAACCATCATGACCGTTTTTTCCTGTATTTGGGACGATCGGCATCAAATACGACTTGTACGGTTCTGCCTTCTGCATCTGCATACATTTCTACTTTCCCTCTTAACTTCCGTACGTTATCGCGGGCAGCCCGTCGTACGATCATTTTCAGGCCGTGTTCAACCGTTTCTTTTTTAGTCCTGGCATTCAAAGCTTTCATGGCAGCTTCCATCAATTTATCATCGATTTCGATATTGGTTCTCATATCTGTATAACTATACACAAATATACGAATAATTTATACACATTGATATTTCTGGAATCTTACGCAACAATTGAGAACTCAGGTAATATCAACAATTAGTTTTTAAAGGAACTCATTTAAATCTACTCCTTGAAATTCAAAAACTAATAATAGGAACGACTTCCCCGGACTGGACTTGTGGGGGGCCGAGTGATCAGAAAATGTCCAGTGGACATTTTCAACGAAGAGCCAGCCTGCAGGTGAGCTGTGCATTGATCCCTGCCTGCATTGCATTTCGGCAGGCAGGCGGGGTCCCCCGTTGATATGTACGTAGTTAATAATATCTTACTAATATTGTTTCTTCTGTTTTAAAAATTTATAGGCATAAACTTTATTCTATTTTTTTGATTTAAATAAGCGAATAATTTTATATTTGTATTACAATGTAATACAAAAAGCCTTTCTAAATGAGCTCTACCATTTCCATCCGGCTCGATAAAGGCCTGAAGAAACTCCTTGAACAGGTTGCAAAAAAAACCGGCCGTCCCAAGAGCGAATTGGTACGGGAAGCACTCCGCCGGCAGCTTACCATCGAGTCGTATCAACAACTCCGGAAACGAATCCTCCCCTTCGCGGAGTCCCAGGGATTGCTTTCCGATGAAGATGTATGGCGTGAAATTTCATGAGGGTTTTTGCGGATACTAATTTTCTGGTAAGCGCATTTGCAGCACGCGGATTGAGCGCCGATGTTTTTCAGCTTATATTGAGCGCGCATGAACTGGTAACCGGTGAATTTGTACTCCAGGGGTTAAAGCAGACCTTGCGAGAAAAATTAAAGGTGCCGGAAAATATTGCAACCGAAGTCGATCAACTATTAAGACGGCATTACGTGGAACCCAATCCTGATCGCCCATCATCTGTAAAGGTACGTGATGCTGACGATCGATGGGTGTTGGCTTCCGCAATCAACGCCAAGGCAGACATTCTCATAACCGGCGACAAAGATTTATTGGAAATTGCCGAACAGGTTAAAAATTTGAAGATTTTATCCCCAAGAGAATTTTGGAGGGTAATTCAACGGGGGGCCGAGCGTTAAGAAATTTTCCTGTGGAAAATTTTAGCGAGGAGCCAGCCTGTAGGGGGGCGAGTGTTAAGAAAATGTTTGGTAGACATTTTTAGCGACGGGTCAGCCTGCAGGGGGTCGAACATTAAAAATATGTCCGGGCCGCCTTCATTAATACTTGTGTCTCCGCTAAAGCTTCAGCGGCACGCGGACGGCTGGCAGATGTGCGACGTTCGATGTGCGATATGAGATTTTAATGAGATCCTGCTCCCATCTAAATCGCACATCGAACATCGTAGAAACAGAAAAATAAAAAGGAATTAAAGTCTTCACGTTTCAAATTCAAAATCACTCAAAAATTAAATTGTAAAATGTATCCCCTCCCCTTCTGCGCCGTCGCGTAGCCGCCTTGGCGCCTAAGACCGAGGGGATTGTTTCATATTTTCTTCTCGAGGAATATTGAATTAGTTTAATTTGAGAACCCACTCCCAGGACTGTTTATTCTTCCTTTAAGCATTTTACCGGATTAATCCTCGCCGCCTTCCAGGTCTGCATTCCGACTGTCAACCATGCAATCAACAGAGCCAGCAATCCGGCTGAAATGAAAAACCAAATGCTTAAATCAATATGAAAAGCATATCCTTCCAGCCACTTCCTCGCGATCAGAAAACTGACAGGCAAAGCAATCAGGATCGCAAGCAGGACCATCACAGTGAAATCCCCAGATAAGAGTCGGATGATCGCGAATTCGCCCGAACCCATGATTTTACGAATTCCAATCTCCTTCGTGCGTCTTTCGGCTGTAAATGCAGCCAGGCCAAATAATCCCAGGCACGAAATAAGAATAGCGAGCCCGGCAAAATATTTAGATAAGGTTGAAACACGCTGTTCGGTTGTATAAAGCGACATGTAATTTTCATCCAGGAACCTATATTCCATCGGAAAACCGGGATTGAACTCTGCGTGAGCTTTCTGCAGCTTTTCTATCGTTTCCTTTTCCTTGCCGGCCTCAATTTTCACCATTACATTCGAGGCATTTTGCGGAAAAAGCCAGAAAAACAAAGGTTTCAATTCCTCCCGGAACGACTCGTAGTGTATATTCTTCACAACGCAAATAATCGTTCTTTCCTCACCCCACAATTTGACTACCTTTCCGACAGGATCGGTAAGCCCCATAAATTCAATAGCCTCTTCATTGAATATGATTGCTGAACTGTCGGATGGAAAATCCTGTGAAAAGGTTCTCCCTTCCTTAACTTGAATATCCAGTAACTCAATGGCGCCAAAGTTCACCGGAAACCGTTCGAACTCTGTCTTATCCAACGGATCCTTCCCAGGCCATTCCACTCCATAGGTACCTCCGTTATGTCCGGCAAGATCATGCCCCATATTTGATGCGCCCTTAACTCCGGGAATATTCCTGACAATATTTAGAAAACTCTCGAGCTTTTCATTTTTTTGTAGTTCACCATTCCGGCCAAAAAAAAGGATATTGTCGTTATCATATCCAAGGTTCCGGGTCTGCACAAATTCTATCTGTTTATACACCACGATCACTGAGACGATCAGGATAATCGAGATGATGAATTGGAAAACCACCAGGCCTTTTCTTGCCCATATCTCACCTGTCGCCGACCTGATCTTTCCTTTTAAAACGGTTACCGGACTGAAGCCCGACAGGTATAATGCCGGGTAACTGCCGGCAATCAGCCCGGTAACTGTCGTGATTGCGAGACAGGTTATCATAAGGTCGCGGTCCAGACGAAGCACAAGGTGTTTTTCTGTGACCAGGTTGAATTGCGGTAACATGAGAAACACAACTAAGATTGCAACGATCAATGATAAATACGACAGGATTACCGATTCGCCGAGGTATTGAAAGATGAGCATATTTCTTCCTGCGCCGATGGTTTTCTTGATTCCGATCTCCTTCATTCTGGTAGATGCCCTGGCAGTCGATAAATTCATGAAATTGATGCAGGCGACCAAAAGAATAAATACTGCTATAACGGAAAATAATTTAACATATTCAATCCTGCCCCCGGATTGTATCCCGTTCACATAATTATTATACAGATATGCCTTGGTGTACCGGGTCGCAAACGGGGTACGATGATCCACTGCCCCTTCAGTTTTTTCCTTGACAATGCCGGCGATTTTCCTGTTGAATTCCCCGATGTCAATCCCGGGCTTCATCAGGAGGTAAGTCCGTGGGGCCGTATTATACCAGGTGGTAACCCATTCGTTTTCATCACGGAATTCGGCAAATGACAGGACAAAATCAAATTGCATGGAAGACCTGGCAGAAATGTTCCGGAAAATGCCTGTCACTATATATTGTTTATCATGCTGCACAACCAGGGATTTGCCCATCGCATCTTCCGGATTTCCAAATAAGCTCCGGGATAATTTCTCCGATATGACCATTGCTTTTTTATCGGATAATGCCTTGTTTTTATTGCCCATGATAATTTCAAAGGTGAATAGTCTGAAGAAATCAGAATCTGCATACATGCCATCCGCTTCGATATCTTTTTCTTCGAGGGAAATTACCTGGTTCTTTAATCCCCCCGGCCAGGTTGTGGTAACCGCGTATTCCACCTCGGGCATTTCAGCCGCCAATGCTGCAGCCATGGGACCCGAAGTGCTTTCCCTCGTGATGGTCCTTCCGTCCTGTACTACGTTTTCCAACACCTGGTAAAGCCGGCTGTCATTTTTATGGAACTTGTCCATGTTGAGCTCGTCGTTCACCCAGAGCCAGATCAATAATGCGCAGGCAATGCCGGCCGGAAGCCCCAGCATATTAATGAAGAACGAGGTTTTATTTCGTTGGAAATATCTGAACGAAACAATGAAGTTGTGGCGAAACATATCGATAAAATTTAGTTGTGAATAGGTTGTTGTTAAGTTTTTGATCGCAAATGGCCGCAGGTAATTCAGTACCTGGAACCAGTAATTAATTCTCGCCCTGAAGAGAGATTTCTCCTTCACTATTGTATAAAATTTCTCCTCCAGATCTCCTTGCACTTCCTCCGAAAGTTCGTCGCGGAGGAATCGGATAAGAAATTTGTGAGCCCATGCAGGAGGTGAATATTTGTAAAAACCTTTTGCCGTATTTGGGGATTGCTTCATGATCAGTATTCATTCCTCCTTAAGACATTTAACGGGATTGATCCGGGCAGCTTTCCAGGTATGCAAGCCTACCGTAAGCCAGGCGATCAGCAATGCCAGCAAGCCTGCGGCTGCGAAAAACCAGATGCTTAAACGAATATGGTAGACGAAACCGTTCAGCCAGTGGCGGGTGACCAGGTAGCTCAGAGGAAGGGCGATAAGTATCGCCATTACCACCATTCGCGTAAAATCGCCTGTTAAAAGCCGGATGATGCCGAACTCACCCGATCCCAGAATTTTCCGTATGCCGATCTCCCTGGTCCGCCGTTCGGTGGTAAAGGCCGCAAGTCCGAAAAGGCCGAGACAGGAGATCAGGATGGCGAGGCAGGCAAAATATTTCGACAGCATGGACACCCGCCGTTCCGCCGAATAGAGCGACAGGTAATCTTCATCCTGAAACCGGTAATCCATCGGAAACCCGGCATTCAATTCACCGTGAATATCTTGCAGACGGGCGATAGCTTCCTGTTCTTTTCCTGCTTCAACTTTTACCATCACATTCCATGTATATCCGGGCGCCAGCCAGATAAACAACGGCTTTAATGGTTCTCGGAACGATTCGAAATGAAAATCCCTGACTACCCCGATGATCCTCCTTTCCTTCCCCCAGAGTTTAACGGTCGTTCCGATCGGATCTTCAAGCTTCATGAATCTTATAGCTGTTTCGTTGAAAATGATGGCAGAACTGTCGGAGGCATACTCCTTTGAGAAGGATCTTCCTGCCTTTAGCTGGATACCCAGCAATTCAATCATGTCATAATACACCGGGAACCGCTCGAACTCGGTTTTGTCCAGCGGATCTTTTCCCTGCCATTCGATGCGATAAGTGCCTCCGTTACGACCGGCAAGATTGTGTCCAATTATGGATGCTTCCTGAATGCCAGGAACATTTTTAATCCTGTCCAGGAAACTCTCAAGTTTTTCCTGTTTCCAAAGCTCGCCTTTTCGCTGTATGATTAAAATGTTTTCTTTATTATAACCCAGGTTTTTCGTCTGCACAAACTCCATCTGTTTGTAAATCACAAGAACCGAGGCAATGAGAACAATGGAAATGATAAACTGGAAAACCACGAGACCTTTCCTGGCCCAGATTTCGGCAGTCAGGGTTTGTATTTTGCCTTTCAGCACACCGA
>DATDPY010000521.1:0-5198 GCA_035292565.1 Cyclobacteriaceae bacterium
GGGAGGATATCGCCCTTTCCCCCGAAGGCCAGGAGAATATTATCAGAGAAAATGAAGCTCAGAATGACAAATAGGATCGACAAGGTCATGGTTATCCTGATCATATTCCCATAGGTCTGCTGTGCTTTTTTATCATTTTTAGATCCCATAGCCCTGGAAATTATGGAGCCTCCGCCGATTCCAATAGCCATGCCTACTGAAGATATAAAAAATGATATGGGCATCACGACTGTGACTGCGGCTATCCCAAGTGAGCCGACAAAATGCCCGACAAATATGGTATCGACGAGATTGTAAATGGAGAGAACTAGAATGCCTACTGCCGCGGGTACGGACTGCTTCCAAAGCAGCCTGTCGATCTTCTCTGTTCCTAATTCATCCGAACCGGCCATTTAAAATCGTGTGTTTGGTGTTTGCACTTCACATATTAACGTAAACGACGGAATAATGTTATTCCCGGGGAATAGCGTATTTCGAAGGTACTATTTTATTATCTCCATTGACATTCTGGCTGATCGAATAGCCCTTTCTGATCGAAAAAGCCCCGATTTCACCTTTTTTATTCATGGCGAGTACACCCACCTGGGTATTCGAGTCAGATACTCCGTATCTATCAACGATCCGGGAAATGGCCGTTTGACAGGCTTCCAAGGGTGTGGCCCCCTCCTTCATTTTTTCGACGATCAGGAAGGAACACAGCGTTTTCATTACCAGTTCTCCAATTCCGGTGGCACAGGCGGCGCCGGTTTCATTATCCACATATAGGCCTGCACCTATTATGGGTGAATCGCCCACCCTTCCATGAATTTTAAATGCAAGCCCGCTGGTTGAGCAGGCGCCCGATAAATTGCCTGACTTATCGAGCGCAAGAATGCCGATGGTGTCATGCTGAATTGCATTCCCATCCGGTTTATAACCTGAAGTTTTTTTCCAGGTTTCCCATGCTGCTTTTGAGGAAGAGGTAAGGAGGTTTGTTTTTTTAAATCCCTGTTCAAGGGCAAACCGCAATGCCCCGTCTCCGCTTAACATGACATGGGGTGTTAGTTCCATTACTTTCCTGGCTACAGAAACCGGATGCATAATTTCGGCAAGAAAGGCAACCGAACCGGCATTTCCTTTGTCATCCATGATGCAGGCATCGAGTGTAACGATCCCGTCACGGTCGGGAAGTCCACCGAATCCAACCGAGGTATCTCCAGGGTCAGCTTCAGGCATGCGGGCTCCGGCTTCAACAGCATTAAGGGCGCTATCTCCACGTAATAATAAATTCATGGCTTCTTCGGTGGCTCTGAGGTTTGGCCAGGTAGCGACGGCGACAGGAATACCGGGAGACCCGGATTCGTTTCCCCCCGGGAATATGGAACCCGGGAAACTTTTTTCAAGGTTGGAGGAAAGGTTCAGACCCATTCCGGCTGACAGAGCGGTAATTGTGGTGCCTTTTATAAAATCTCGTCGTTTGATCATATTCCCATTAGATGGTTTAATTAAATGAATGGTATTCCAATACGTGAATAAACAAATATAGACGATTTATTTGCCGGCAGGAATGCCTGCCTCCCACTTGCCCTGAGCGTGGCAGGCAGGCGTGCAGGAAGTAGACTCCAATGGAAAGGAAGATGGTTTTAGAATGATGTGAAAAAGAAAATCTGAATTGGCATTTATTCGGACTAGTATTTTGTAATACTGTCGTCGATCTCGTCGGCCCATTCGATTATGCCCCCTTTGAGATTATACAGATTATTTTGCCCCAGGCGTTGTTCCAGGGCCTTCACCACATTTCCGCTCCTGTTCCCCGTCCTGCAATAAAAAATTACCTTCTTTTCACGGCTGATTTTTTCCACATTTTCGAAAATCCTGCCCATAGGAATGAGTTCGCCTCCGATATTGGTGAATTGATGTTCGTGGGGTTCACGAACGTCGATCAACTGGAAATCTTCCTTGCCATCCATCATTTTCTTAAGTTCGTGAACCGTAACTTCTTTCATTTCCCTTACTTTTGTGGTTTCCTGTGAACTGGTATACTAAAATAATGACTTTATGTTAAAAATCGCATTCGGACTATGAAAGTCATGTTGAATAGGTTGAACGATGCATGTCATCTCAAAGCTACGAATGAATTGGGCAAGGTGATCCATATCGATGGCGCTCCGGAGATCGGCGGCAAAAACCTGGGATTCCGCCCCATGCAATTATTATTGGCCGGGCTGGGAAGCTGCAGCAGTATGGACCTGATCAGTATTCTTCAGAAACAAAGACAGCCGCTGATGGGACTTGAAGTTGAAGTGAACGGGGAACGCGAGAAAAATAAAATCCCATCCTTGTTTGAAAAGATCCACGTTCACTTCCTGCTCAGGGGCGAACTTGACGAAACGAAAGTAAAAAGGGCGGTTGATCTTGCCATGACAACTTATTGTTCAGTGACGAAGACACTGGAAAAGACAGCGCAAATAACCTACTCTTACCGGATTACAAGTGAGTAAAATGAAAAAAAAGAAACATTTCGAAACCATTGCCATACGCAAACAGGCAAATAAAACGGGTGAAAATGAACATTCCGTACCCATTTTTATCACCAGCAGTTTTGTATTTGAGAATTCCGAAGCAGCCCGTGCAACATTTGCCAACGAGGTCCCAGGGAATATTTATTCGAGGTTTTCAAATCCGAATAACGACGAACTGATCGCCAAACTCTGCGCTCTGGAAGATCTCGAAGACGGCGTATCTACCGGTACGGGAATGGCGGCAATTTTTTCCAGCATTGCGGCGTTTCTCGATAAGGGAGACCATATTGTCGCATCGAGGGCTGTGTTTGGATCAACACACCAGATCTTTACTCAAATTTTTCCCCGCTGGGGAATTACGCACACGTATGTTGATGGAAACGATCCGGCTGCCTGGGAAAATTCATTAAAACAAAATACGAAAATGCTTTTCCTGGAAACCCCGTCCAATCCCGGACTGGAGATTATCGACCTGGAGATGGTGGCAACCATAGCTAATAAACATAACCTGATATTAAATGTTGATAATTGCTTTGCGACTCCCTATTTGCAGAATCCTTCCAGGTTCGGCGCCGGCCTTGTAACGCATTCCGCCACAAAATTTATCGACGGTCATGGAAGGGTATTGGGTGGCGCAGTTCTGGGGAAAAGAGAATTGATTGAAAAAGTCCGTTTTTTTGCCCGGCATACAGGGCCTGCGTTGTCGCCATTTAACGGATGGCTGCTGTCGAAAAGCCTGGAAACCCTGGCCGTTCGTATGGAAAAACACTGCGCTAATGCAATGCAACTGGCAACGTATCTCGAGAAGAATAAATATATAAACTGGGTGAAATACCCATTTCTTCCCTCTCATCCGCAATATGAAATTGCAAAAAAACAAATGCGTTTAGGAGGCGGGCTGGTTGCCTTTGAAGTTAAGGGCGGTATAACCGGGGGCAGGAAAGTGATCGACCATGTTAAAATGCTTTCCATAACCGCTAACCTCGGCGATACCAGGTCGATCATCACTCATCCGGCATCCACGACCCATTCCAAATTGACGCCGGAAGAAAGGCAGGCGGTTGGAATCACTGATGGGCTTATCCGGATATCCGTAGGCCTCGAACACATAGAGGATATTATATCCGATCTGGATTCGGCTTTATCGAAATAAAACGAAAATTTAAAAATTTTGAAATTACCTGGTTACCTATTATTCATATTCTGCATTATTCCCGGCTGGATTCCAGGCCATGCCCAGGTATCGATATATTCCGACAAGGTCGTAACCTGCAAGGTAGATACGGTATTACACCATATATATAACCTTGAATTTGAAAAAGCATCGGAAAATATCGCTGAAATAGAATCAGCGATCGGCCCTCATCCAGCCGTATTACTCTTAAAGGCACAGTTCATTTATTGGAAATACAGGCCGCTGGTAAAAGACACTAAACCATACTGGGAATATGAGGCCTTACTAAAAAAGGTTATTATCGAAGCGGAAAACAATTTTAACAACCCCGGCCTTGAAATGGAAAAGAATTTTTATATGATGAGCGGATACAGCCTTCTGACCGAGCAATATTCAGAGGATAAAGATTACTGGAAAGTGTTGTCAACTGCAAAAAACGCTTATAGTTATTTACGGGACGGAATGGGACACGAAGAAGAATTGCCCGATTACTTTTTTTCCACCGGACTATATAATTATTACCGGGTAAAATACCCGGAACTATACCCGTTTTACAAACCTTTTCTCTGGTTCTTCATCGAAGGCAATAAGGACACGGGGATTGAACAGCTGAAAGAGGCCTCTGAAAGGTCATTGTTCTTGAAAGAACAGGCTTATATATATTTATTCCATATTTATCTCCGGTATGAAAACAACCCTTCGGCTGCTTTCCCATATGCCAGGTACCTTGCCGAAACTTTTCCTGATAACCATAGGTTTATGACTCTTTATACGGAAGCTTTAATCCGACAAAATGATTTCAGTACGGCTGCACCATATGCCAAGATCCTTTCCGGCAGGGAAAATAAATTATATTCAATCCCAGGTTACCTGTTTATGGGTATGATCGCCGAACATAACAATAATCCGGCCGAGGCCCGAAGATATTATCATTACAGCCTTTCAATGGCCGACGATAATGAGGGAGAAGATGATCATTTTGTTGGCATGAGTTATGCAGGCCTGGCCAGGCTTAAGCTTAAAGAAAATGATATTACGGCTGCAAGAGAATATTACAAACTGGCTTATAAAACCGAGCCTTATATTCCGGTGAAATCGGAAGCTAATGCTTTTTTTGAAAAATATGATTAAGGCCTGCGCTTCCGGTCATCCGGAATTGTAATTACAAACAGGCGAAATCAGGGTAGTGTAACTACAATAGTCTACTGCAAGGCGGGTATGCGCGGAGGAAGGGATACTGATGAGCAAATTCTATTTCTTTCATAACGACAGACATGTTTTCGTCATTTTCATCAGAGTCCCCTGCCTGCCGCCCTAATGCCCAAGAGATGGCAGGCAGACCTCCTCGGCCGACTCTCATTTCCAGAGTTGGACAGGCAGTAGGGAGACTCTTCTATGTAGAAAAGCAAGCATATCAGAGCCTTTAAATTTCTTACATTAATCTTTCTTTTATGTAGTAACTATAAAACCTACAAAACCATTCTTCTATAAACGGTCGATACCAGCTATGTATGCCGCAAGTT
>DATDPY010000522.1:0-5777 GCA_035292565.1 Cyclobacteriaceae bacterium
GCCCATGCTGATCATTTGCCCTGTTACGCGCATGGTCCCGACGGTGGCTGAAGCGATTCCCAGGTATTTTTTATCGACAGATCCCATCACCGCATTTGTATTGGGAGATGAAAATAAACCAAATCCCATTCCCAGGATCACCAGTATCGCTGCGATGAATACACTCCCCGTGTCCTGCCCAAGGAAGGTGAGCATGATCAGTCCGATCACGAGGATGCTCATTCCAAGAGATGACAAAATCCGGGAATCAAATTTATCCGAAAGCCTGCCCGAAAACGAGGCGAATACCGTCATCACTACAGGCTGTAAGGCAAGCAGGAGCCCCGCTTCACGGGGCGGGAATCCTTTGATATATTGGAGATAAAGGCTGAGAAGAAATGTAATTGCGAATGTAGCCGCGTAATTGATAAGGGCCGCGAGGTTGGAATATGTGAACGCAGGGTTACCGATAAACAGCCGGATGTTAAATACCGGATATCGGGTATTTAATTCATACCTGACGAAAAATACTAGCCCGGCTAATCCAAACAAGACCATCATCGCCGCACTTTTTTCGGGGAGTTTCGAAAAACCGAACATGAAAACAGAAAACGAAACCAGGTAAACCAAAGTACCCATGTAATCAAACTTGTCGCCTTTCGCTTCCGCCCATTCAGTCCGAATCGAATAAACGGTTACCAGGATGGTAAATAACATGAACGGTATCGTAACCAGAAACAAGCTTCGCCAGCCAAAAGCCTGTGTCAGCAGCCCTCCAATCAACGGGGCAACCGAGAGGCCAAAATAAACTGCCGAAACATTATAACCGATTGCCTTCCCCCTCTCGGAAGGCGGGAAAGCCGAGGTGATGATCGCGGTTCCCGTTCCGAATATCATGGCGCTTCCGACCCCCTGGATCACACGGATCGTGATCAACATAACGCCCGACACCGATAGGGCACACAATAACGATGTAAGCAGGACGACTGTATTTCCGATTAAAAATATTTTCTTCCTTCCAGCTATGTCGGATAATTTTCCAAGAGGGACCAGAAAGACTGCCGATGAAAGAAGGAAGGACATCGGGACCCAGCTCAAGGTAACCGCATTCATTGAAAACTCAGAGCTGATGTCAGGAAGGGCGATGTTTACCGCGGCGCCAAGAAAGGGATGGATCACCGAGGTGAGGATAATGACCAGCAATAAAGTGTTTTTTCGATACTCCGGGGATTCTGAATTCTCCGTCATGAATGATTCTTCAAATTTGCCACGCTTCCCGAAAGCGGGATTTCCGTAACAACGTAAAGATATTCATTTTTTGATTTGTGAATAGTGTCAGGCAATCCATCACCGTCTTAAATTCAGATTCGATCGATACAATGGGAACTTATGGCGATAAACCAAAAATCTATTTATCCCTGATAAAATTCTTATTTATCATTATTGAAATTTATTCATCTCTCAGGACAGCGGCGGGATTAGTCATGGCAGCCTTCAGCGTCTGCGATCCAATGGTCAGCAAACCGATCAAAAACACAATCAGCATCCCACCTAGGAAAATGGCCGGTCCCATGGATATCCTGTAGGCAAATTCCTGGAGCCATGCATTGTTGATCAGGTATGAAAGAGGTATTGCTATGACGGCTGCTATTATCAGAAGGATGAAAAAACCGCCTGATAACAATACCAGCAATCCCCTGATTTCAGCGCCCAGGACTTTCCTGATTCCGATTTCCTTGCGCCGGGTCTCGGCGGCGAAGGTGGCCATACCCAGTAATCCCAAACTCGAAATCGATATTGCCAGGAATGCCACGAACCCGATCATCGACAAGATGTCGCCGAAAATAGCATGGGTTTTCGCCAGTTGTTCATCAAAGAATTTATAATTGAACGGATGCACCTTATCAGCATCCTTCCATTTGCTTTCCAGGAATTTCAGGGTTCCCGGGATATCGGAACCCGAAATTTTTAAATTGAGATAACGGAATTCATCCGGATTGTACCGGAGGGTCAGCGGCCTTATGTTTTCCATGAATAGTTCATAATTGAAATCTTTGACTATGCCGATGATTTCAACAGGTTGTTTGGATTCCGCTTCAACGACCAGCCTGCCGATGGCTTCCGATGTCGTGCTGAAGCCCAATTCCCTGATCGCAGATTCATTCATGATCACGTACTGCTCGGTCGAACGAGAAGAGTTCTCGGGGAAATTTCTGCCCGCCACCAGGGTTAATCCGAAATTCCCGATAAAGTTCTGATCAATGCCGAAATAGGGCATTTCGATCGAATCCTCCAGGTCAGGATAGGTTCTATATTTCGAGCCATAGGAAAATCCCGTCGCCGGCACAAGATTGGAAGCGGAAATTTTCAGCACATCCGGGTGCCCGCTTAATTCATTCGCCATTGTCGCGTAATCATTACCATGCAGGCGAATATTGATAATATTATTTCGGTCGAAACCGTATTCGGCAACCATCAGGTGTTTCAGTTGGGCAAACAGTGTTAAGGTGGATAATATCAGTACCATAGAGAATACAAACTGTGCCACAACAAGCGACTTGCCCAGTACCGGCCTGGAGAAGATGAAAGATCCTTTTCTTGAATTTCCATCGGCATTATTCCTGGTCAATATCCTTAACGGATTAAATGATGACAAATAAGCCGCGGGAAGAAAGCCCGCAAGGAAGCCCGTGACAATGCTGAATAAAACAAAAATCAACAATATAGCGATCCCGGAGTCAAACCCGACGGGCAAATACTGACTGACCCAGAAACCGGAAAATCCTCTTTTCAGAAACTGGAGTATGATCACTGCCAAAACCAGAGCGACCAGGGAAAGTACAACGGCCTCACTGACAAATTGGAAAAAGATCTGGCCTTTTCTTGCGCCGTTGATCTTACGAAGCCCGATTTCTTTTGCACGCGACAACCCCCGTGCCAGCGATAAGTTTGTATAATTAAAACATGCCGAAAATAAAACAATTAGACCGAGTGCGGATAGGAAGTAATAACCTTCTCTGGGCAGGCTAAAACTCAGTGGGTTGTTGGTAAATCTTCCGGGTGTGATTTGGGTAAGCGGCTGGGCTTCAAAATTGATCTCGTTTTTATCTTCCGCATTGTATTTATTTACGGTAATTTCATCGAGGAATCCCGCAAGCTCCTTTTCATTTTTGCCTGGTTCCAGCAAAACATAATTATAGAATTCCCACATATTATTCCAGTCGTCGAAAGCTGCCTTATGAATCCCCGCATCGACAAGGGAATGCAGGCTTGCCATCGATGCAATAAAATCAAAACGCATATGGGTTTTATATCCCATTTCGCTGATAACGCCCGTAATCTTGAAATCCCCGATCATTTTTTCATCGGATTCGATTCCAAGCCCCAGGGGGTCAAGGCAACGGTCGGCAAAGGATACTGTTTTTCCAAGCGGGTTCTCATCGCCGAATAATTTCCCCGACATGGATTCGGTCAGCACGAGGCTGTGCGGGTCCTTCAGGGCTGTGAGGGGGTCTCCCTGTTTGAGTGCAAAATTGAAAAGCCTGAAAAAATTTTCATCGGCATACAAGCCTGCCTGAGTTACTATATTTTCGTTATATTTTATATCCCCTCCTATAAACGGCCTGATGGAAACAACCTGTTCAATTCCCGAATATGTATCCAGCAATTCATCATGCAGAAGGTACGGGGAAGTTGCACTCCAAACACTGTGGCTGGATCTTTTCGATAAAATCCGGAATATCCTGTCCTTCCCGGGGTGAAAACGATCATATTTTTTCTGATCGGCCAGCATGGAAATGATCAGCAGGCAAGCCGACATGCTGACAGCCAACCCGAAAATATTGATGACGGAGAAGAAACGGTGCCGGAGAATATTCCTGACGGCGATCCGGAAGTAATTTCTTAACATGGCGGAGAGTTGTTGTCCTTTTGTCTTTTAGATGCAAAAATCAACTCCCCGGTTTCAAAATCACTGAATTTATACCTGCCTGCTAAAAAACAGAAATTAGGGTCAGAACCTTATCATGGCCTTCATCACCCCGTCATGATAGCCGTCGACGAGGTCGAATGCCTCTTTGGTCTGAGGAAATTGATACCTGTGGGTGGCCATACCCGACACATCAATCCTTCCATCCGCCATCATATCCAGGGCTTCCTGAACGCAATTTACCTGCCTGCGGACATTTACGAAGGTGATCTCTTTACGGCGCATGAAATCAATCTGGAAACTGATCCTGTCCACCTCAGGGATGCCGATCATCATGATCCTCCCGCCAGGCTTAACAATGGCCACAGCCTGGTCAACGGCTTCCTGTTGTCCGCAGCATTCGAATACGACATCCAGCTGCAATGGTTCGAGATCGTTGATTATTTTCACGATATTTAGTTTATCCGGATTGCCAGTCCAGGCCGCCCCGTTTTCTTTTGCGATTCTCAGTCTTGGTTCCAGCTTGTCAGTCACATAAATTTTTTCCGCACCTTTTGCCAGGGCAGGAAGCATTACGCTCATTCCGATAGGTCCGAATCCAAGGATTCCAACTTTCGCACCCTGCATGGGAACAGATTTTTTTACAGCATATAAGCCAATGGCCAGAGGTTCGGATATGGCGGCCTCTTCGAAGCTCATATGGTCCGGGATCAGGAAGCAGTTCTCCTCCGGCATGACAATGAATTCCGACAGGCATCCGTCGATCTGCCCGGGGCATCCGAGGAACTTAATATTCCTGCAGGTATTGGCACGTCCCGAAAGACATTGATCACACTTGCCGCAGGTAATTGCCGGTTCGATGGCAATGCGGTCGCCCGGCCTTACTTTTTTTACTCCCTTTCCCACCTTCACCACCGTTCCGCCAGATTCGTGGCCAACGGGAAATGGAAATTCAACAACCTGGCTTCCAATCTTTCCGGAATTATAATAATGTATATCTGATCCGCACACCCCGATTGCCTCGAGTTTGATGAGAACATCCTTGTCATCCCTGATTATCGGATCGGGCCAGGTCATCATCTCCATCTGCCTGATCCCTGTAAGTACCATTGCTTTCATTTTCCGGGCTTTTCATTACCAAATAACCTGCCTTAAAAATATACAAATCGCAAGTCATTTGAAATTAGATTGTTTAATTGTTAAATCGCTGATTTCTTTTGTTTTGAAAAAATCCTACATTTAAAGTTGCCTAAAACAAACATACGCCAATGAACCGAATACCGACCGAACCTATCGGGAGCATTCCCCGCCCAGAGTATCTGCAGAAAGCCATGATGGCTTTCGGAAAGGGTGAAATGAAGGCAGATGAACTTGCCAAACTTACCGACCAGGCCATCAAGGAGACCATCAAAGAATTTGAAAGGACAGGGTCGCCGGTAATCTCAGACGGGGAGCAATCCAAACCGAGCTTTGCTACCTACCCCATTCATGGATTAAAAAACCTTGCACCGGAAGGGGTTGTCATTCCGTTTGCCGACGGCCATACCCGTCAATTGCCCAAACTTACCAAAGGGCCATTTAATTATGCAACTTATGCCGACTCCTACCTCGAGAAAGCAAAAAAATATTCTTCTCTCCCGGTAAAACAGGCTGTGATATCGTGCTCTGCCATCAGCCTGCTTTATCCACAGGAAGGAATCGATGGGTATTCCAGGGAACAGTTTATCAACGACCTCATTAACGAAGCGGTGTCTGATATCAGGAAGTGCCTGAAATCGGGCGCTTATAATGTTCAAATCGATTTCACCGAGGCCCGGCTGGCGCTTAAGCTCGATCCCGGCAAGCAGCTCCTAGCATCATTCATCGAACT